>DATBAY010000505.1:0-16033 GCA_036271295.1 Lacipirellulaceae bacterium
CGCTGGCTCGGCGATATTTGAATGCATCGCCCCTTCTCGCCCCAGCTTCTTTACTCGGCGCTGGTAGTCGACGATCAATCGATACACGACCGTCTTTACAAACGCCCGAAAACGCCCGCGCTCCGGATCCGCATTGCCAAAGTCTCCGCGCACAAACTTTAGAGCAAACTCTTGGAACACGTCCTCCGCGGCATCTTCATTCCGCAACGCCGAAAGCGCGTACTTGCGCACGGCGCCGCCGTACCGCTCCAGCAGCCGCTGCTGTGCCGACTGAACCGCCGTATGGTCGCCGTGGGCCTCGCGAACCATCGACCAGGCAGTATTAATCCGGCTGATGTGCAGGTCGTCGTCGTCCATTCTGAGTTACCCCATAGCGCAAGCGGACAGATTTTCCGAGCTGAATGAGCCCCTATGGCCACTATTCTAACCGCACGTCGCCCTCCCCCGGCATGGGCGGTTGCGGCAAATTGCGAGTTCGGAAGACGGTTCGCCCGTGCGAATCAACTTGCCGGCAAAGACCGAACTTCTCGCAATCCGCACCAACTAGCTAGAGCGTTTTTCAAGTTCTCGTACTGGGTGGCTGGGGCAACGCCCCAGAGGATTGCGAAGAACTAGGGCGTTGCCCTAGGCGCCCAACGGAACACCGTTGCTAAAAAATGCTCTAAACCCCCAACCGCACCACGTTTGGAGGCCAAGGCTCGCCCTGGCAGAGCTAAAAGACCGCTATTTTCCGAGGTTCTCCCGAATTCTCTCAAAAATCCCACGCCGGCTGTAACGGCTGCCCCGCCGCCCGTAAGAGAAGGTGGAAATGGGCCAAATCGCCCGTCTTTAAAACACCCCAAAACACATTTTTCCGGGAGTAAGAACGATGAAGACCTCAACCCTCAACAAAATCGCGATCCTCGCCGCAGTCGCCAGCCTCGTCGTTGGCGATTCCGCTTTTGCCCATAACTTCGGCGGCGGCTCCGGTGGCAGTTCCAACCACTCCAGCGGCAGCAGCTTCAGCAGCCATTCCAGCGGCAACAGCGGCTCGGGCAGCAGCTTCAAGAATAGCTCCAGTGGCAGCAAACAGAGCAGCAACGCCAAGTCCGGCTCCAGCAACAGCGGCAAGGTCAGCTCGAGCAGCAAGAATGGTTCGAACAGCAGCAAGACGGCCAGCACCAGCAAGTCCGGCAAAAACGGAAACAGCACCTCGACCAGCAAAAAGTCCGGTAGCAACGCCGACAAGACTGCTTCGAACAACGGCAGCAATAGCACCAAGACTGCGAGCAACACCCCAAAGAAGACCAACGGTTCGAACGGCAGCAAGGCGTCCAAGACGGACAGCAGCAAAACCGCCAGCACAAGCGGCAACTCGAACAGCAAGAAGAACGGCAGCTCAAACGGCAGCAAGCAATCCAAGAACGACAGCGGCAAGATGGCCAGCAACAACAGCGGCAAGAACAGCAAGCATGATGGCGACGGCAAGCACGGCAAGCACGACCACGGCTGTTTCTCAGACTTCTTCTGCTCGAACTACTGCTACTCCGGCAACTGCTGCTACTCGGATTGCGGTTGCTACAGCCCATCCTACTGCGAATCGTACTGCGATCCTTGCTACTGCGAACCCGGCTATTGCGATCCTTCCTGCACGGATGGCTCGGTTTCGTGCTCTGACGCTGTGGCCCCTGCGTACGGCGACCAAGGTGCTCCAGTCGCTGATGGTGGTGCTCCAGTCGACGGTGGTCAGGCCTCTGTTGCCGATGGCAGCGGTGCCCCTGTAACCGACCAAACCGCCAACCTCGGCCAGGCTTTCGATCCCTTCCACAGCACCTACAACGTCCTCCCCGGCGATTCGTTCTACACCGTCTCGCTGAAGGAATACGGCACCAGTGCGAATGCGGCCAAGGTCGCCCAGTTCAACAGCCTGTCGGCTGACGCCGCCTTGAGCCCTGGCCAGCAACTCAACCTGCCCGCCATTGCCGCCGATGGCACCCTCAGCCAATCGGATGCCCCGGTTGCCGAGACGCTCGCCAGCACGACAACCCCCAGCACCCCTGAGACCAGCACGGCCCCGGCCTCGACTGTTTCCTCGGTCCCAGCCACGCCGGTGTCGCTCAGCACGCCAGCTGCAAACAACGAAGAAGTGGCCCGCACGAATGTGCCGGCCGGCAGCACGCTGCTCGTCGACGGCCAGAACTTCGGCACCAAGCCAGGTTCGGCTCGCCTGCGAATCGGCGGCGGCTTCCTGAAGATCGCGGTCGCCCAATGGACCCCGAAGGCGGTGAAGGTCAGCCTGCCCAAGGCCGACCAGGCCGGCTCGACCGACGCGGACCTGGAAATCGTCCGGGCCGACGGCTCGATCGCTTCCCGCACCGCGGTGGAAGTGACCTCGACCGAACAAGTTGCCGCGAACAACTAGTTCGGCAAGCAATCTCCAACAAGACCGCAACGAAATGCCGTCTGACCGAGCTTTCTCGGTCAGGCGGCTTTATTTGTTGCCATCTCGCTCCGCGAGATGAATCCTGGAAACAACAACCCAATTCAGATCAGGTGACCGCAATCAACTTATCCTGCAAACTCTGCAGCGAGATTGAATCAACGGCCCCATCCCACGGATTATTGTCGCCGAAGTACAAGTCGCGGCCCGCATCGCCCACCAACGTGTCATTGTCGTGATCATCGAACACCGCAACGCCGACTTGCAACAGGCCACCGGCGCTAGTCAACGTTGCGACCCGCGAATCGAAGGTTGCCGACGATCCCCAAATCGACATGATCGCGTCCAAAGCAGCCACATCGTTGTCGTGGACCGTATAGCCGCCGATCAGCACATCGTCATCGTTCCCGCCATCAAGGCAATCGTCATCCTGGCTGCCGATGAGCACGTCCCGGCCGTTGCCGCCGTTGAGGATATCGTTGCCATCGCCGCCGACGAGCACGTCATTCCCGTCTCCGCCAAACAGATCGTCGTTCCCCGCGCCGCCGAGCAAGATATCGTCGCCCGCCGCACCGTACAGGATGTCGTTCCCATTGCCGCCAATGAGCACGTTCCTGCCACCGCCGCCGGTGAGCAGATCGTTGCCGTCGCCGCCGTCGATCGTCATCGTTTTCGTGACATTTCCCGTGGTGACGACAATGTCACTGCCGCCACGCGTCTTCACTTGGATATCCGTAATCGTCGATGCATTGAAGTACAGCGGATTGTTCGAATTGAACGTCGCCAGCACCACGATTTGGCTGCCCGACATTGTGATCGCGACAATGTCGCTCGAGTTGCTGCCGACGATATACAGCGTACTGCCGATTTGCAGCGTACCCGTGCCCAGCACCTGAACCGTGGTGGTCGCGGGGGTGATGCCGCCATCGCCATCATTGACCTTCACCTTGACGGTCTGCGTGGTATTGCCCTGCCCGCTCGGGTTGTACGTGACGCTCGGGCCGACTTCGTTGCCGCGCGTTGCCGCCGTGCCCGTTTCGCCGTACACACCGTCGCCATCCAAGTCCCACAAATAGGTGAGCGGATCAGCCGCCCCCGCCGGATCCGTCGCCGTGGCGGTCAGTACGATCGGCGTGTCATCGAACGTCGAGTAAGGCCCGCCCGCGCTGGCCGTCGGAGCGACGTTGTTGACACTCACGGCCACTGTGTTGCCAGCGGCATACGTACCGTCCTCGTCCGTGGCCGTAGCACTAATCGTGTAGTACGACGTCGAGTTGCCGTCCGCATACACGTGGGTAACGCCCGACGGATGGCCCGTGACAACCTGCGTGCCATCTCCCCAGTTGATCGTCCACTTGCTGATCGTGTCGGCGCCCGGGTCGCTTGAAGACAGATTCAACGTATAGGTCGAGCCTTCGTTGACGCTTGCCGCTCCGCTGATCGCGAGCGTCGGCGCCACATTGTTGACGGTCACAGCGACCGTGTTGCCGGCCGCGTAGGTCCCGTCCTCATCCGTGGCCGTGGCGCCGATCGTGTAATGAGCCGTGCCATCCGCATACGTATGGGTAACGCTGCTCGGATGCCCGGAAACGACCTGCGTGCCATCGCCCCAGTTGATGGTCCACTGGCTAATCGTATCGGCGCCTGGATCCGACGACGAAAGGTTCAACGTGTAGCTCGAACCTTCGTTGACAATCGCCGCTCCACTAATGGCCAGCGTTGGAGCAACATTATTGACGATCACGGCGACCGTGTTGCCGGCCGCGTAAGTGCCGTCCTCATCCGTGGCGGTCGCGCTAATTGTGTAGTTGGCAGTGCCATCGGCATAGACGTGCGAAATGCTCGCAGGATTGCCCGCAATGCTCTGGGTACTATCACCCCAATTGATCGTCCAGTGATTGATGGTGTCCGCACCCGGATCACTCGATGAAAGGTTGAGCGTATAGCTCGACCCTTCGTTGACGCTCGAACCGCCGCTGATCGCCAGCGAAGGAGCGACATTATTCACCGTCACCGCCACGGCATTACCGGCGGAATAGGTGCCGTCTTCATCCGTGGCAGTGGCGCCGATCGTGTAGTTGGCCGTGCCATCAGCATAAGTATGGCTAACACTGCTCGGATTGCCCGCCACGACCTGCGTGCTGTCGCCCCAGTTGATTGTCCACTGGGTGATCGTATCAGCACCTGGGTCCGAGGATGACAAGCCCAACGTGTAAACGGCTCCTTCGTTGACGCTCGAACCGCCGCTGATCGCCAGCGTGGGAGCCACATTGTTAACGGTCACCGCTAAGCTGTTGCCGGCCGAATAAGTGCCGTCTTCATCCGTCGCCGTGGCGCTAATCGTGTAATTTGCAGTCCCATCTGCATAAGTATGGGAAACGCTGCTCGGATTCCCGCTTACAGCTTGGGTTGAATCGCCCCAGTTGATTGTCCACTGCGAAATCGTGTCTGCACCCGGATCGCTCGACGACAAAGCGAGTGTATAGCTCGACCCTTCGTTCACAGTCGCCGCCCCGCTGATCGCCAGCATTGGAGCCACGTTGTTAACGGTCACCGCTACGCTGTTGCCGGCGGCATAAGTGCCATCTTCATCCGTCGCCGTGGCGCTAATCGTGTAATTCGCGGTCCCATCTGCATAGATATGAGAAACGCTGCTCGGATTGCCGGTAACGACCTGCACACTGTCGCCCCAATCAATACTCCATTGGCTGATCGTATCGGCGCCCGGATCGGAAGAGGACAACGAAAGCGAATAGCTCGACCCTTCATTCACGCTCGCCGCGCCGCTGATCGCGAGCGTCGGCGCCACGTTATCGACCGTCACCCCCGTGGTGTTGCCGGCCGAATAAGTGCCGTCTTCATCGGTGGCGGTTGCGCTAATCGTATAGCTCGCCGTACCATCCGCATACGTGTGAGAAACGCTCGCGGGATTGCCGGAAACGACCTGAACACTATCGCCCCAATTAATACTCCATTGGCTGATCGTATCGGCACCCGGATCAAATGACGACAGGCCCAAGCTGTAGCTCGAACCTTCGTTCACGCTCGCCGCGCCGCTGATCGCGAGCGTCGGCGCAACATTGTTAACCGTCACCCCCGTGGTGTTGCCGGCCGAATAAGTGCCGTCTTCATCGGTGGCCGTGGCGCTAATCGTGTAGCTCGCGGTACCATCCGCATACGTATGGCTTACGCTACTCGGGCTGCCAGTGAAGACCTGAACGCTGTCACCCCAGTTGATCGTCCACTGCGAAATCGTGTCCGCACCAGGATCGCTTGAGCTGAGGTTGAGCGTATACGCCGAGCCTTCGTCAACTGTAGCTGCTCCGCCAATCGTAAGCGTAGGAGCGACGTTGTGAACGTCCACAGCAACCGTATCGCCGGCCGAGAACGTGCCATCCTCGTTCGTTGCCGTTGCACTGATCGTAAAGCTCGCATCTCCGTCAGCATAAATGTGGCTCGCGCTCGCCGGATTGCCGCTCACCACTTCCGTAGTGTCGCCCCAATTGATCGTCCACTGCGAAATCGTATCTGCGCCTGGATCAGACGAACTCAGGCTCAGCGTATAGCTCGAGCCTTCACTGACGTCCGCGGCGCCGCTAATCGCCAGCGTTGGTGCAACGTCGTTCACCGTCACCCCCACGGTGTTGCCGGCCGCATACGTACCATCTTCATCCGTGGCTGTGGCGCTGATCGTGAAATTAGCGATCCCATCGGCATAGGTATGTGTCGCGCTCGATGGATTACCACTCACAACCTCAATCGTGTCGCCCCAGTTAATCGTCCATTCGCTGATCGTATCGGCGCCCGGATCGGACGACGTAAGATTCAACGTGTACGCCGACCCTTCATCCACGCTTCCTGCGCCGCTAATCGATAACGTCGGCGCCACATTGTGCACCATCACCGCCACCGTATTTCCAGCCGAGTAGGTGCCGTCC
The DNA here is from genome assembly GCA_036271295.1 of Lacipirellulaceae bacterium. Classification (GTDB taxonomy): domain Bacteria; phylum Planctomycetota; class Planctomycetia; order Pirellulales; family Lacipirellulaceae; genus JABDGM01. The sequence goes on from DATBAY010000505.1 coordinate 6,358, forward strand.
TCGTCCGCCGTTGTGGCGCTAATCGTGTAGCTCGCATCGCCATCGGCGTAGATGTGCGAAACGCTCGAAGGATTGCCAACGACGACCTGAGTCGAATCGCCCCAGTTGATCGTCCACTGGCTGATCGTGTCCGCACCCGGATCACTCGACGACAACGTCAACGTGTACGCCGACGCTTCGTCGACATCCGATGCTCCACTCAACGCCAAAGTTGGAGCAACATTGTGAACCGTGATGCCAACCGAATTCGCTGAGTACGTCCCGTCCTCGTCAGTTGCACTGGCAGTAATGGTGTAATTCGCATCGCCGTCAGCATACGTGTGGGTCACGCTGGCCGGGTTGCCGGAGACGATTTGCGACGGGCCGTCTCCCCAGTTGATCGACCACTGGCTGATCGAATCGGCTCCGGGATCGCTCGAAGACAAGCCCAGCGTGTAAACCGAGCCTTCATTCACATCGGTTGCACCGCTGATGACAAGCGTCGGAGCGACGTTGCTGACCGTCACCGCGACCGTATTACCGGCCGGGTACGTGCCATCCTCATCGGCCGCCGACGCACTAATCGTGTAACTATTCGGTCCGTCAACATATACGTGGCTTACGCTGCTGGGATTACCGGAGACGATTTGCGCCGGCCCGTCGCCCCAGTCGATCGACCATTGGCTGATCGCATCCGCTCCGGGATCAGACGAAGACAAGCCCAGCGTGTAAACCGAGCCTTCATTCACGCTCGCTGCGCCACTGATCGACACCGTCGGCACGACGTTCAATATCGCGACCGCCACCGTGTTGCCCGCGAGGTAAGTCCCATCCTCATCAGTCGCCGTAGCGCCGATCGTGTAATTATTCGGCCCGTCCGTGTAAACGTGCGTCACGCTCGAAGGATTGCCGGTAACAACTTGCGGCGCGCCGTCACCCCAATTGATTGTCCACTGGCTGATCGTGTCCGCACCCGGATCGCCCGAAGCCGACAAGTTTAACGTGTACGCCGCACCTTCGTTAACGCTCGACGCTCCGCTGATCGCCAGCGTCGGCGCCACATTCCCGACGCCCACGGCTACGGTGTTCCCAGCGGCATATGTGCCGTCCTCGTCCGTAGCCGTCGCGCTGATCGTGTAGTTGTTCGGACCATCCGCGTACACATGCGTCATGCTGCTCGGGTTGCCGGCCACGGTCTGCGCTGGGCCATCGCCCCAATTGATAGTCCACTGGTTGATCGTATCCGGTCCCGGATCGCCCGAAACCGACAAGTTTAGCGTGTATGTCGCGCCTTCGTTCACCGTGGCCGCGCCGCTGATAGCCAACGTTGGCGCGACGTTAAGCACCGACACCGCTTGGGTATTGCTAACCGCAAACGTGCCCGTGCTCGTAACGATCGAACCACTGATCGTGTAGTTATTAGGCCCATCCGCATAAACATGCGTCGCCGTGCTCGGGTTGCCAGCGATGACCTGCGCTGGGCCGCCGTCGCCCCAGTTAATCGTCCATTGCGTAGTGGTAGGATCGGGCGACGACAGATTCAGCGTATAAGTCGCCGCTTCATTGACGGTTGCCGGCCCATTAATGCTCGATACCACCAGCCCGGTTTGAAAACGCGCTACCAGATATTCGGTCAAATTTGGCGACGAAGCCTGCACATAGTTTCCGACGACGATCAGCTTACCATCCGGCTGCAGATCAGCGTCGTGGGATCGCGTCAAATTTGGCTTCGCCACCGAGCCAAGACCTTGTTGTACGATGCCTTGTATAGGACCCGCAGTATTAAACGTGGTGTCCAAACTTCCGTCCACTTGCAGGGGAACGCCGTTGTTCAAGCGTGCCACAACAAGCGTGTAATTTGCCGTTCCACTCGGCTGCGAATTCGAGTCCCCAACAATCAAATATTTGCCATCCGGCTGAATGATGAGATCCTTGGCAAAATCGGCGAAACCAATATTGATCCGCCGCGTTCCCGCCACCGAAGGTCGCGATGCGTCCGAGGTGAACGTCGGATCCAGCGCGCCGGTCGTCGTGTAACGTGCCACCGTCATATCCGTGTCATCGTTCGCCCCGAACAAAGTATCGCTGTACCCGGCCACCACGATCCGGCCGTCGGATTGAATTTTGACAGCCGTCGCAATGTCTCTATCCGATGTTAGCCCTGCGATGTTAACGATATTCGTGGTGACTTTACCGCCCACACCGAACGAGCTATCAAGACCGCCGGTCGTGGTGTATCGAGCGAGCGCAAAATCTTGACCGATGACCGCCACCCCCGAATCCGCCGTGCCCGCCGCCACGATCATGCCATCGCTTTGAATCGCGAGCGAATTGATCGTGTCCGCTTTACCCGCAAAGTCCGTTGTCACTCTGCCAGCGGTGCCGAACGTGCTATCCAACGTGCCGTTCACGTTGTAGCGGACCAGCGCAAAATCGGCGGCCGCAGTGGCGTCTGTGGTTCCACCCACCACGATTTTATCATCCGACTGGATCGCAACCGCCAACGCATCAGCCGATGTGCCAAACGAGGCGGTGGCTTTTCCGGTCGTGTTAAACGTAGTGTCAAGCGCGCCAGTCGGCGTCAACCGCGCTACGGCGAGCGCATATTGAGTGCTGACGAACGACTGCCCCACCACGATAATCCTGCCCGCGCTGTCGAGGGCGAGTTCTCGCACGTGGCTCTCACCATTCGCGACGCCGAAATCGAAGGACGTGGCTCCGCCCGTACCGAAAGTTGTATCCAGGCTTCCATCCGGGTTGTAGCGCGTAATCATTACATCTGGATTCGAGTTAGCCGGCAAAACCTCGGACGCAACCAGGATTTTCCCGTCCGACTGCACAACCGTCGCCGCGCCTTCGACGTCGGAATTCAAGCCATGCGGCGCAACGGTCGAGTTGCTGAACACCATCCCCGCGATCGCGCCGGTCGGATTGAACGTCGTATCCAGGCTGCCCGTGGCGAGCAGCCGACGATCTTCCAGCGATTCCAAGCTCAACATGGTGCTGCGAGATACAAAGCTTCGCTGCCGACGCGCTTGAACCCCGCGTTGATGCTTCCGCCCTTGTTGTTTGCGACCGTGCCAAAACGAGAATTTCCGCGCCATGCGATTTTGCTCCGGCCTCGATAGAGGCGTATCTATAGTGCGGTGCCTAGAACCCGTGGCACCGATCGACCACGAAATACTGCGCAGCCCGAAGTCAACAGGCGAACGCGCTTCGACCCAAGCTTTTGCTCTCTCATCCCATCCCGCCAGGGCTGGCATGCGAGTCAGAACAAGCTAAACAAAATTGGCCACCAGCTGAAAGAGAGATCTTGTCGCTGGTGCGTGTTCCCACACGGCTCTGAACCTACCGAGCCAATTTTGCAAAGTCAAGAAAATTCGACGCATTCTGAAGAGTGCGGCGATCGTCCGTCGACCTGAGGTGGGGTTAACCCTTCTAAGTAAACTTTTGCGGAGGACAAACGATAGAAGGTCCGAACATCATCGTAGTTCGATGTCAAACGACCGCGAAAATTCGTCGGCCCCGACAACTTCGCCTGATCGGTGAACGGCTACTTCTTCACCGTCTCATCCGGTTTCCGACCCAAGAGCACGTCCGCCGAGACGTTGCCCGTGAACGCTGTCCAAATTCGCGATTCGCTTCGCAGCTGCGCTAGGTATTTCTCGACCTCAGTTTGGAATCGCTCTTCTTTTAACTTCTCACGAATATCGGCCTGTACCTCCGTATAAGGTTTGCGACCAGCTTCTTTGCGCTCGAGTACCCGCACGATGTGAAATGTCGGGCCGCCATCAATAATCGTGCTCATCTGGCCCACCTGCAGCTTGAAAAGCGCTTCATCAATCGCCTTGCATTGCAGTGCATTCTTGGTCGTCCAATCATGGTCGCCCCCGCGGCTGGCCGTAAATCCATCACTCTTAGCCCTGGCCACATCCGCGAACGCCGGCCCCTTCGTCGGCTTCTGAGCGTGCTGCTGCCAAACGTCATTCCCCATGTGGGCAAGGGCGGCGTACGCCTCGCGGGGGTCTTTGTACTTGTCCTTGCGCACGGCCAGCTCTTCCCATTTCGCCTGCAGCGGAAAGTCATAGTCCGCCAGGTGCGCCTGGTAATACGCCATCATCTCTTCCGGGCTAACCTCTTCGTTGACCTTTACCTTCGAGTGAATCCATTCCGCCGCAATGATCCGCTCGTTAAATGACCGCCGCTCATCCGCCAGTGAGGATCCCAACCGCGCCAGCTCTTTTTCCAAATCGCGCTTGTTTTCTACGTGCAGCTGCTTCATCAGCGACGGGATTTCTTTTTCTTCGAAGGGCTCGCTCAGGTTTTGTTCGATCCGGGGAATATTCTCCGGCGGCACGTTCCGCAGAAACTCTTTGTACAACAGCTTGCGATCCACGAGCGCGGCCACCTGCTTCTTCATCAGCTGCTGGCGAACGGCCGCAATTTGCTCCGGCGTTACATCCTCACTGACCTTCTGCTTCTGCTGCTCAATCAGTTGATTGACCCGCCACAACACATCGCACGCCAAAATAATCTGATCATCAATCCGCGCAATGACCTGGCACCCGTCTAGATTCGCCGAGTCCGCCTGTGTGAGCGGCGCGATCGCGCCGGCCGCGGCTGGCTGAGCCTCCGGCAGCGCTCCGCCCAACGGGGTCGCCGGAATCGCATTCGGCTGCGTTGCCGCTGCCGGAGCGATATCCAAAAACTCTTGCCCGAAGGTCCGCGCGCACTTCGAACCCACTGCCGCACTAATCGCGATAAGTATCAACAGGTTTCGAATGAAGCGCAGCATGTCTAGTAACAGAATCCGCCGCGGCGGACTCGCACCGCAAACCCTGGGAAAAACCGGCGGATTCTACGCAGCACGCTCTTCCGGCCGCAAGAGAGATTTGATCTCGGCGAATACAGCCATCGCGTCGCCAACCCCCGCCGCTAGCGGAAGATACGCACTGCTGCCATCCGCCACACGCAGCTTGCCTTGCGAATGCTTCACCAGCCGCGCGATCTTCTCGCGCGACGTATAGTGCAGCACGGCGTACTTGTCCTCGATTCGAATCTCCTGCACACCCCAGCGGTGCGCCCAAATCCGCAGCCGCGCTAGCTCCAGCAAATGCTCGACGACTGCTGGCACCGCTCCGAATCGATCCGCCAGTTCCGTCGCAAAATCCGCCACGGCCGCCTCCTTCGTCAATTGCGCTAGTCGCCGATACAAATCAATCTTCGACCGCATATCCGGTACATACGTTCGCGGCAAATACGCTTCGCCCGGCAGATCGATGTTCACATCCACCGTCTCGCGGGGCGGCAATTTTTTAAGCTGCCGCACCGCCCGCTCCAGCAGCGCGCAGTACATTTCATAACCGACCGTCGCGATGTGCCCGCTCTGCTGCGTCCCCAAAATATTGCCCGCCCCGCGCAATTCGAGGTCGCGCATCGCAAGTGCAAACCCAGCTCCCATCTGGCTGAACTCCTCAATCGCCCGCAGCCGTCGCGCCGCCTCCGGCGACAAATGACGCTTCTCATCAATCAGCAGATAACAATACGCGCGATGCTTATACCGTCCCACTCGCCCGCGCAGCTGATGCAAATCCGCCAGCCCATACCGATCCGCATCATCAATAAACATCGTGTTCGCGTTCGGAATATCGAGCCCACTCTCCACAATCGTCGTCGACAGCAAAATATCCGTCTCTCCGCGCACGAACCGCAGCATCACATCTTCGAGCTCCCCCTCAGCCATCTGCCCGTGACCAATATCAATGCGAGCCTCGGGCACGATGCTGCTCAGCCGCGTCGCCACGGCATGAATATCGTGAATCCGATTATGCACGAAGTAGCACTGCCCGCCGCGATTGAGTTCGCGCATGATCGCGTGCCGCAAGAGCTCATCGGTGAACCGAGTCACCCGCGTTTCCACTGCCAACCGATCCGCCGGCGGCGTTTCCAAATTCGAAATCGCCCGCACACCCAGTAGCGACATATGCAGCGTCCGCGGAATCGGCGTCGCCGTCATCGTCAGCACGTCGACCGTCGCCCGCAGCGCTTTCAACTTCTCTTTTACTTCGACGCCGAACCGCTGCTCCTCGTCAATGATCAGCAGCCCCAAGTTCTGAAACTGGATATCGGGCGACGCCATTCGATGCGTGCCGATGAGAATATCCAGCGACCCATTCGCCGCGCGCTCTGTGATTTCCCGCTGCTCTTTCGCCGTGCAAAAACGAGAAATCGCATCAATCTGAAACGGAAACTCCGCCATCCGCGCACTAAAGGTCCGCCGATGTTGCTCCGCCAGCACCGTCGTCGGCACGAGCACCGCGACTTGGTAACCGGCATCAATCGCCTTGAACGCCGCCCGAATCGCCATCTCCGTCTTGCCGAACCCCACATCGCCGCACAGCAACCGATCCATCGGTCGCGAAAGCTGCATATCGCGCTTGATCTCTGCGATCGCCGTCAGTTGGTCGGGTGTCTCGTTATAAGGAAACGCCGCATCGAACTCCCGCTGCCACTCCGTATCATTCGGAAACGCAATCCCGGGCCGCGCATCCCGCGCCGCCTGCAGCTCGATCATCTCGCCCGCGAGATCGGTAACCGCTTGCTGCGCCGCCTCCTTCTGCCGCACCCAGGCTTTGCCGCCGATGTTTGCCAGCACGACATGCGTGCTTTTCGCGCCGACATATTTCTGCACCAGCTCGATCTTCGCACTCGGCACAAAAATCTTCGTACCGCCGTTGTACTCGAGTTCAAGATGCTCCTCCGCCCGCCCATCCTTCTGCAGAAGCTTCAAGCCACGATACCGCCCAATCCCGTGCGCCACATGCACCACGAGATCCCCTTCGCGCAGCTCCAAGAACGAATCGATCGCCCGCGCCTGCCGCCGCCGCGTCGTCCGCGCTAAATCCTGCCGCTGAAACAACTCGCCCGCGCTCACGAGCGTCACATGCTGCGGCACAATCCGAAACCCAGCCTCCAAATGCCCCACCGCAAAATGCAGCCGGGGTCTGTCCCCTTTTTCTGCTTTGAGAAAAAGGGGACTGACCCCTTCGCGCCCGGGTGCCACTGGCAGTGCCTCAGCGTCACCAATCAGCTTCGAACCCTTAAACAATTCCCCCAACCGCTCAATCTCCGCATCCGTCTCACAAACAACAAACACCTCGTGCCCTTCGCTCACCTTATCGAGTTCGTCCCGAACCTTCGAAATCTCACCGCTGAATCTCTCAACCGACTCAAACTCTAAATGAGCCGTCGTCTCCATCGACCCACTGGGGACGCCGCTCGCCGTCACTGACGGAAACTTATAAATCTCCTCGAGTGTCGTCCGCACCGCATGAAACGCCTGCGGCCGATCCATCCGCTCCAAATAAAACTTCCCCTCCTCCGCGAGCTCATTCGGCTCAACCAGCATGAACCAAGTGCCTACTCCCAAATAGCTCGTAAAGTGCGCCCGATCCGAAGCCGTCGGCTCCAGCATCGTCACGGTCGTGGCTTCGAGAGTCGCGAGGCTGCGCTGCGTCGCCACATCAAACCGCCGAATCGACTCCACCTCATCGCCAAACAATTCAATCCGCACGGGATCTTCCGCATCCGGCGCAAAGATATCCAAGATGCCGCCGCGCAATGAAAACTCACCCGGCAACTCCACTGCCGTAGTCGCATGCGCCCCGCGTTCCGTTAACCAGCGAGTGAGCTCCGCTTCATCAACGCGCCCCCCGACGCGAATCTGGCGCGTCCCCGCCGCCAGCACGTCGCGCGAAGGCACCGGCTGCAGCAACGACTGAATACTCGTAACGATGACACCCGGCCGGGAGGGCGAGGCTCCCGCCGAGCCGTTTGCGGACCGCGGCTCAGCAGGAGCTTCGCCCCCCCGCCCGATCCCCAGTCCCCAGCCCCCAGCCCCCAACCCCGTCAACACCCGCAGCCGCGTCCCAAAAATCTCATCCGCGAGCACGCGCTCCCCAGGCTCCGATTCCCAAGCCGGAAACACCTCCACGCGCGCATCACTAAATAGCGCAAGATCGCGCGCAATCGCATCAATCTCACCAGGATGGGGCGCGACAATCACCAGAGGACCAGGACACTTCCCAGCCAGCGCCGCCGCCACGAGCGCGCGCGAGGACCCCCAGACTCCGCCGAGCGTCCCGCCATGCCCCGCTTCCAGGCTGGCGATCACCTCGGCAAAGCCGCGATGCAAATCCAGTTGTGCGGCCAACTCCCGCAGCCGTCGTCCAGCAAGTTGCCGATCCTCAGCACCCCGCCGGTCCGCAGCAGCAGTCGCCGCGGTGGCCGTTTTCATGTGCCGGGAATTATAAGGAGATGAGCCTCGCGGGATACCTCACCTTATCTCACAACATCGCGCTGCCATTCTGACAGACACCAAACCCCGATTTCGCCGCTTTCAAACGCCCGTCCGCCACGATGGCAGAAAACGCCCGCCAACTCCCGATCCGACCAGATCGCACTAAGTGTCCGCCCCGTCGTAACTTAAGACACCCAGCCACTTTGGCGCGCCGCTTGCTTTCCCACCCGTTGCCAACTGGCTGATTCTGCGCCCTAATAAGGGGCTCGCGACCCAGCTATTTGCCTCACGCACATAGCCACCACCCTCGCGAGTCGGGCCGTCCGCGACCCCGCTTTCACCGAACAACTTTTTCAGCGTTCGCCGCTGACCCGTCTATCAATCGAATTTTTCAGGAGGACACTACATGGCCGCTACCGCCACCAAATCCAAGCCCAAGTCACAAGCCAAAGTCACGCTACAACCACTCGGCGATAAAGTCGTCGTCGAACGCGAAGAGTCGCAAGAGAAAACCGCCGGCGGCATTTACATTCCCGACGCCGCCAAAGACAAGCCCTCCCGCGGCACGATCATCGCCGTCGGCACCGGCAAAGTTCTCGACGACGGCACCCGCGGCGAAATGCAAGTCAAGAAGGGCGACCGCGTCCTCTTCACCAGCTACGCCCCCGAAGCCATCGAAATCGGCGACGAAGAATACCTTCTCATGAGCGAGTCAGACATCCTCGCCATCATCGAGTAAGCCCAACTATCTTCCGACGGACTGGTCGCTTCAGCGACCAGTTCCCCAACCAATACACTTTCCAAAGCACCGAACACAGGAGCCTAACTAATGGCCAAAATGATCGCCTTCGATCAAGAAGCCCGCGACGCAATGCGTCGCGGCGTTCAAAAACTCGCCCGCGCCGTCAAAGTCACCCTCGGCCCCAAGGGCCGCAACGTCATCCTCCAAAAATCCTTCGGCTCGCCGACCGTCACCAAAGACGGCGTCACCGTCGCCAAGGAAGTTGAGCTCGAAGACGTCTACGAAAACATGGGCGCTCAAATGGTGAAGGAAGTCGCCAGCAAAACTTCCGATGTCGCCGGCGACGGCACCACCACCGCCACCGTCCTCGCCGAAGCCATCTTCAACGAAGGCCTCAAGGCCGTGGCCGCGGGCGTTAACCCCGTCCACATGAAGGAAGGCATCGAGAAAGCTGTCGAAGACATCACGGCCGAGCTCAAGAAGATGGCCGTCAAAATCAAGAGCACGCAAGAGATGGCCCAAGTCGGCACCGTCGCCTCGAACGGCGACACCGAAATCGGCAAAATGCTCGCCGAAGCCATGGAAAAGGTCGGCAAAGACGGCGTCATCACCGTCGACGAAGGCAAGAGCCTCGGCACCGAAGTCGAATGGGTCGA
>DATBAY010000506.1:0-2614 GCA_036271295.1 Lacipirellulaceae bacterium
ATGCCGGTGGAAGGCGTCGAAATGCTGCGGAACTATATGGTTGAGTTTCGCAATCAGAATGCGAAGTAGAGATTAGGAGACAGGATGGCCGTCAGCGAAAAAACAGCAACACGTGGAGCCAAGGCTCCGACCAAATCGAATCAATCCCAGGCCTCCAACCCCCAGTCGCGCCACATGCCTCGCGTCATAGTTTTAGACACACTCGCGCCCGAAGGCCTCGAAATGCTCGAGGCGGCGCCCGGCATCGAATACGAAGTGCGCACCGGCTTGAAGGGCGACGCGTTGCGAGAAGCGCTCGCAGAGTTTGAGGGTGCGATTTGCCGAAGCGGCGTAAAGATTACGGTCGACGCGCTCGAAGGCAACCGCCGATTGAAAGCAATCGTGCGGGCGGGCGTTGGGACGGACAACATCGACAAAGACGCGGCCACGAAGCAAGGCATCGTGGTAATGAACACGCCCGGCGGCAACACGCTCAGCACGGCCGAGCACACGGTCGCATTGATGCTCGCACTTTCGCGGAATATCGCGCCGGCTTACCAAAGCCTTCGTGAAGGAAAGTGGGATCGCAACAAATACATGGGTACGCAGGTCGCCGGCAAAACGCTGGGCATTGTCGGCCTCGGGCGAATCGGCGTGGCGGTCGCTAAGCGGGCCCGGGCGCTGGAAATGAATGTGCTCGGCTACGATCCGTTCATGTCGAAAGAGCGCGCGAAAGAATTGGGAATCGAGCCGGTCGATACCGTCGAGGCGATGTTGCCGCGGGTCGATTATCTAACAGTCCACACCCCGCTCACCGATGAAACGCGCGGACTCGTCGGAATGGCGCAGTTGGATAAGTTGAAACCAGGCGTGCGATTGATCAATGCGGCGCGCGGCGGGATTTATGACGAGGCCGCCCTGGCCGAAGGATTGAAAAGCGGCAAGATCGGCGGTGTCGCGCTCGATGTTTACGCCACAGAGCCGTGCACCGACAGCCCGCTGTTCGGCTTGTCGGGCGTAGTTTGCACGCCCCACTTGGGGGCGAGCACCGAAGAGGCTCAAACACAGGTCGCCGTCGAAGCGGTCGAGTTGATCACCGCTTATTTAACGACGGGAGCGATCCGCCATGCGGTTAACGTAGCGTCGCTCGATCCGCAGACGTTGGCATCGCTACGCGGATATTTGGATGTCGCCCACCGCCTCGGAATTCTGCTTGCTGGTATGGAAACCGGCGGATTGAAGTCCTGCCGGCTGCTGTATCGCGGCGATATTGCTGAAAAAGAGACAAAGATTCTCACGGCGGTATTTGCGGCCGGTCTGTTGCAAGGCGCGCTCGATCAGGAGGTGAACCTGGTGAATGCGGAACTGGTGCTCAAGCAGCGCGGCATCAAATTGACCGAAGAATCGCGTAGCGAAATGGGATCGTTCCGCTCCTCAATGACGGCGGAAGTTACCTACGACCACGCCCAGCACAAAGCGGCGGCCACGATATTCGGTCAACACATGCCGCGGCTGGTTTCGCTTGATGATCGTCGGCTCGAAGCGTACTTGGATGGCCGACTATTGATTTTCCGACACCACGATGTGCCCGGCATCATTGGATCGGTAGGCACTATTTTTGGCCGGCACGGCGTGAACATTGCCCAGATGGCCGTCGGGCGCGATGCGCCGGGCGGCGAAGCCGTCGGCATCTTGAATCTCGACACCGAGCCATCGGCCGAGGCGCTTGCCGAGGTCCGTCAGCTGCCAGCGATTATGTCGATCACCGTCGTTCGGCTGCCCCCGGCCGGCCAATTGCCGAGCTGGTTGCAGGGTTAGCCTGGAAGCGGCCGCCATCGGCGACAATCTCAAAGGTCGGGAGGGAGAGGCTCCTGCCGAGCCGAATTTGCACGGGCGGCGGCTCAGCGGGAGCTTCGCCCTCCCGACCTCAGAATAGAACCAGCTTTAGGCGAACGTCTCTCCCGCGGGCTGACTTGGCCGCAAAGGCGTTATAGGTGGAAAAAGCCTGTTACTTTCGTCCGCAGACAAGTCGATTGCGACGATCTTGTCGGCCGGCAACCGCCGAACTCGTCAGCCGACCGAGGCTTTGACTCTCGGCCCGCCAGCTCAGTCGTCGATGGAAATGGGACACCATCGATGTGGTGGGCGACTGAAAAAAACTTCTTGGGGCTAATCCGCCCGCGCGCACATAGCGTGCTATTTTTGAGAGACGTCAGACCTTCCTCAATCGCCCGCCTTTACCCCCTCGCTGCCGGCCACAAGTCATGAGCACCGCCATCCTCACCAGCCCGCTGTTCGATCAGATTCGCGACGCCCTGACAACCAACCCGCACGTTCCGTTTCAGGACGTGCGAATCGAAGCCGCCGACGGTCGCGTGGTGCTCAAAGGAAGCGTGAAGACGTTCTTCCAAAAACAAATGGCACAAGAGGCTGTTCGCCGCGTCGACGGCGTGCAGCAAATCGAGAACTTGCTGCAAGTGAATTGGTCGTGAGAAGAAGCTGTTAGCGATAAGCTCTGAGCTGTTAGCCAAAGCGAATCTATACCGGCAGAAAATTCTTCTCTGGCTGAGAGCTAATGGCTAACAGCTAATAGCTTCTCATTCACTGCTCGACGCGCCCGAAGCAAACCAGGCAC
>DATBAY010000507.1:0-9774 GCA_036271295.1 Lacipirellulaceae bacterium
ATTGGTGGGTCGGTTGCATATCCGACCCACGCTACGTTTGTTTAATTGCCAGCGACGGCAATTAAACGAGTAACGCTCAAAACAAAACAAATTATCTAAGGACAAAAAAAGAGTCTTGTGCTACGCATTTCACCTTGCTTACCGGGCTCGAGGACGAGCCGGCTCGCTGATCGCCGTGCTTGCGCACTTTGATCGGTGACATGCTTAGCAAAGATGCCACTCTTGCTTTTCAAACCAATTGTCAAAGAACATTCGCGAATCGGACCCAAGAGCCCGAAACGCTTACCCGATCACAATCTATCGGGTCCGCACATTGCCGAAAGTCGATTGCTCGACTCGCCAATGGACAGAGGCCGACAAGGCAGTAACTCCCTCCTGGATTGGGCTGCCTTACCAGCCTCTGGCCACTTGCGGTGGCTTCTCCTCCGATGAGCAAAACTCCTTCGGAAGAATCGCAGAATATAGCGGCCGGTGACGACCGTGTCAAACGCGTGCGAGATTGATTCTACGTATGTTCGGTTGCACGACAAGGGGGCATTTTAAAAATTATCTGGAATCTTTTCATTCCATCCCCAGGGTAATTTAGGCAATTTATTCGAAGTTCGGTTCTTCAGCTTCCGGAGCCTGTAAATCGAATCCAGCGCCGCGTAATCCCGGCCACCACTCCGCAAGCAGTGCACATTACCAGCAGCCAAATTGCGTTGGAAAAGCTCGAGGCGCCTGGCATCCAGGTTTGCAGCGTCCACCAAGGAATGAGCGCTCCGATCGCGAACGCCTGGCTGTCGCCGCGAGCGAAGATGGCAAAGATCACGAGCGGCGTAGGCAACACGCAGTACACAATCGCAAACAGCAGTGTCGTGACTAATGACCCGATCGCGATCGAAAGCCCCAAGGCCACGGCAATGAGCGTGACGCAAATCAGCATCCAGGCCAGGCTAAATCGAAAGCGCGGAAGGGCGAAAATAGAGCGCCGCGGTTGGGCATCGACGGTCGTTTCTGATTTTGCCATGGTGCACCCGAGCCTGCGGACGGCCGTGCAGGTCGCCGCGGGTGATCATACCATTGTGGCAAAACGGGCGGCTAGGCGGCCGCTCCGTGGAGCTGAATTAACGCTCGAACATGCCGACCGGTTGAGGCGCTGTCGCGGCGGACATTGCCTGGCGGGCGCGGGCCAGCAGCTCCTGCGCGGTTTCGTTGGCTTTAAGCTCCGCGACGCCTTGTTGAAACCGAATTCGCAATTCCCGATCGAGAATGGGCAACACGCAATTGGCGGCCGAACCGGCAATTCGCTTGGCGACATGAGAAGCTTCCGGCGCCGTGCTGCCGGGCATCATGACCACGAACTCGCCATGCTCCAGCTTGGTCATGATATCCATCTCGCGCAGCGCGCGCTGGATTGCGGGACCAGCTGCGTCTACCATTTGGCGGGCAATCGGGCTGCCATGCTTCCGATTGACGGCTTCGTATTCATCGATCTTCAAGTACAGAACTGAAATCGAGATGCCAAATCGATGGCTCTCCGTTACCCGGCGCTTGAGCATTTGTACAAAGCTGGCTCCCGTCGGCGCGGTGGGGCCTTCTGGCGATTTAGCAGCATCGTTCCGCGTTTCTGCCTGAGGTTTAGCGATGGGCGCTTCGGCAGCTGCATCGGCCACGCCTTCTTCGGGCGTCGTAATCGGAACGTGCTTGACGCCCGTATTCCAATGGCCGCAGTTGCGGCCCGCCTTTTTCGACGCGTAGAGGGCGTCGTCGGCATGACGAATCAGCCGGGCCACGTCGTCCTCTCCGGTGAAAGCCGCAAGCCCCAAGCTGCAGGTAACTTTAAGCGTTTTCCCGTCGCACACCGTGGTCGATGCTTCGACCGCAGCACGGATGCGTTCGGCAACGCGGCAGGCGCTCGCCGCATCTGTAGCGGGTAGAATGACGCCGAATTCTTCGCCGCCGTAACGGCAGGGCACATCCATTTCGCGTGAGCTGGCGTTTAGCACCTTGGCAACTTGACGCAGCACTTCGTCGCCGACTTGGTGGCCGTGCGTGTCATTGAACTTCTTGAAGAAGTCAATATCCATCATCACGAGCGTGCAGGGCGTTTGCTTGCGCTGCCATTCGTTGAGGCGGCGTTTAAGCTCGTCGTCGAATGCGCGGCGATTCGACAAACCTGTGAGCGAATCTGTCCGCGCTTCCGATTCATGCGTTTTGATTTCCGCGGCTTGGGATGCGAGCTGCTTTTCCGCTTCTTCAAGTCGTTGCTGCAACTCGGTGTTGGCGGCCAGCATCTGATCCATGGCCGAGAAAACGGCTTCATTGGCGGTCGCCGAGCTGCGATCAATTCCCGCCAAATCGGCGGAGATCGCCTTCATCTTGGCCGCGTGGTCGCCAACGTCGCCGGCGACGGTTTGAGCCAAATCGGCAACGCGGGTGGCCGCCATGGCGGCGCGCTCGGCAGCGCGCTTTGACTCTTCCGAAACCTTGGGCGTTTGTTTTTTCGCCGCGGTGTTTTCGGGCTTGGCCATTTTGGCCCCGAAAAACCAAACGCCAGCGGCAAACCCCACACCGAGCGCTATGCAAGCGCACAGGAGGTTTACGAATACAAAGGTGCCAATGGCGGCGGGTAATAGCAGCATCGGGACAAACTCGGTCGCCGTACTTCCAATTGGCAATATGTTCGGCTTTCGCAAGCTTGCGAAAGTGCACACCCAACTGGGAGACGTCAAAGTCTCGCAAAATAGCCGTAGAAACGTAGATTTTTCGCGTTGCAAGTCAACAAAGTAGGCAAGTTCGTAGGGATGTTTTGCAATACTTTTTTTCTGGAGATGGCCCATGTGCGGTTAATCGGATTGCACCGATTATGCGTCCGGCGAAGCTGCGCAAAAGCGAGCGATGATAGGACGCGTTCAGAGAGGCCGCCGGAACCGGCGCAAAAAAGAGGCCCGGCTTCCACCAAGTGGAAGCCGGGCTCTGTTATTTGCTTTGAGAACTGGTCTTCCGGGTTTTGCTGCAGCAATTCCAGGCAGACTGACTCAGAAGCAGGTGGTGGCCGCCTGAGGGCGACCCGCCGGCCAATCTCAGGTTAAACCACCTCGTTGGCAAAGACATATTTCGTACAAAGACCACCTCCTTCCTACTAGCTTGTTTTGGCGTCGCCGATCTAGAAAGCCAAGACTTAGACAGATCGATGAAGCCCTCTAGTAAAGACGTGCCGCGTAAGCACGTACCCGTCAGCCACTATTATAATCGGACAACTTAGTCCGGCTACATATTAGTTTGGCGAATTTTGACGGTTTTTAATGGAGACGCTGTCAGCCCGCCCGGGGTTCACGGAATTTCCAACGGAGGATGCAGAGAGCAGGAAAAAGCTTGAACCTCCCGAGCGTGCGGACGTCTAGAATTGTCCGCTAAGACACGCGTTTTTGATCTTCGGATCCCGCACATCCCCGCCTCCTGGATCCATCTCTAATGCACCGCAAACAGCTGCAAAAACTCGGTGTTCCGCCGGACTGCACGCTCGCGGCGGTCCAGGCTCTATCAAAGGCGGCGGAACAGGGGACCGGTATGGGTCTCAAGGGCAAACGGGCTCGGCAGCTCGTTTCGGAGGTCGTCGGCAATCCTCGGAATTACGAAGCCGATCCGATTTGGGGCGAGTTTGCACGCGAATTGCTGGCCCAAGCGGTGCCGGTCGGCCGCGAACCGATCAGTTATCGGACGTGGGGTACGGACATCGACACCGGTGCGCACACGCAGATGCGTGAGGCCTGCCGGATCCCGAGTGCGGTCGGAGCTGCGCTCATGCCGGATGCCCACATTGGTTACGGCCTGCCGATTGGCGGCGTTTTAGCTTGTGAAAACGCGGTAATTCCCTATGCGGTGGGCGTCGATATCGCCTGCCGCATGAAACTCTCGGTGCTCGACCAACCGATTAGTTCGCTCACTAAGGATTTTAATCGCTACAAGGAAGCGCTCCAGGGCGGGACGCGGTTCGGCGTTGGTGTCGAACATCGGCCTGCACAGACGCACGAAGTGATGGATCTTGATTGGGGCGTCACGCGAATAACGCGCGAGTACAAGGACCGGGCCTGGAAACAGCTGGGTACCAGCGGATCGGGCAACCACTTTGTGGACGTCGGCGTGCTTTCGCTCGCGGCGAGCGATAAGCAACTCGGGCTCGAGGCTGGCGAGTACGTCGCCATCCTCAGCCACAGCGGCAGTCGCGGTGTGGGCTCAGCGGTCTGCAGCACTTACAGCCAGATCGCACAGGCATCCCTGCCGCGACGTTACAAAGAATTCGGTCGCCTCGCCTGGCTCGACTTGGATAGCGAAGTGGGCCAAGAGTACTGGGCGGCAATGAATCTGATGGGCGAATACGCTGCCGCAAACCATGCGGTCATTCATCGCCTGATAACCAAGCTGCTGGGCGCACAGATCATCGCTGGCGTGGAGAATCATCACAATTTCGCCTGGAAGGAGCGTCACCAAGGCCGCGAGCTGGTCGTCCATCGCAAAGGCGCAACGCCGGCTGGCGTGGGCGTTTTGGGCGTTATTCCAGGCACGATGGCGGACCCAGCATTTGTGGTTCGGGGCCTCGGAAATCCGCAGAGTTTCAACTCCGCAGCCCACGGCGCCGGTCGCCGCATGTCGCGTAGAAAAGCGAACGACATGTATCGGTTCAACGCGGTGCGCAAGGACCTGGAAAAACGCGGCGTGTTCGTTCTCGCGGCCGGTTCGGATGAAGTGCCGGGTGTTTACAAGGACATTCACGAAGTGATGGCGGCCCAGGAAGACTTGGTCGAAACGGTGGCCCGGTTCGATCCGAAGATCGTGAAAATGTGCGGGGATGGAAGCCGGGCGGAGGATTAGGGTAGCGGAATTCGTTAGAATTCCGAAAATCGAATAGAAACGCAACAAGATTATCTCAAAAAGCTGCCGCCCGAATACTACCGTGGCCAAGCGTACGTTCATTGGTCAATGACGATCGATGAACGAAAAGTCGGTTGGCTAATCCCGACTTTTCACTACAAATTTCGGGAGCGTCTAACTCATACAGCTTTCCGATACGGCCTGTGCTGCCCTATGTATTGCTGCATGCCCGACCATTTCCATTTGTTGTGGATTGGCATTTCGGATTATTGCGATCAACGAAATGCAATTCGATTCTTTCGCCAGCAATTGAACAAATCATTGAAAAGCTGAAGGTTACACTTCAAAAGCAACCCTACGACCACATTTTGCGAGATGACGAGCGGCAGGAGAGCGCGTTCGACGCTGTTGCCGAATACATCGCGAGAAATCCCGAGAGGCGCGGTTTAATACAGTTGATAGCTACCGACAGTATCCTTACACCGGTTGGCTTGTGCCGGGGTGTCCAGACTAGTGCGCTTGGCAGGGAAATTACTGGACGATGATTTGGAAGTTATATTCGCGTTTGCGCTCAAATGGCTTGTCTACTGCCGATGTCGGCGAGACGTAGGGAACTGCTGAGGAGAAACGTGAGATTGAGCCGGATTGGAAGGGGAATTCTCACGAATTCCTCTACTAATTGTGTCCCGCGCCCGCTCCATCGCCGCTGAGATGGCGGCGCAGATAAGTGGCCCGCTCGATGTTGCGGTCCGAGGAGTCCAGCTCCATGCCGGTCAGCTTTTGCAGATGGGCTGGCTGCGTGTGAACGAAGAGTTTGTTGACGGTCGGAATTTCAACGTCGCGAATCAGCCCTAAATTGACGCCCATTCGCAAGCTCGAGAGCAGGTGCATTGTTTCTTCGGAGCTGATCGTCTGAGCCGTGCGCAGAATGCCGTACGCGCGGCTGACGCGGTCGTGCAGCGTTTCCTGGCTTTCGCGGATCAGGAAATCGCGGGCTTTGCGCTCGTAGTCAATAAGCACCGGTATTACGTCGGCAACTTTCTTGGTGAGTTCTTCCTCGTTCTGCCCGAGTGTCACTTGGTTGCTCACCTGGTAGAAATCACCCTGCGCCTGCGAGCCTTCGCCGTAGAGTCCGCGAACGGCCAGGTTGATCTTCTGCAGGCTGCGGAAGACTTTGTCAATTTGCCGCGTGATCACAAGCGCCGGCAAATGGAGCATGACGCTCACTCGCAGGCCGGTGCCGACGTTCGTTGGGCAGGCGGTGAGATAACCGAAGCGATCGTTGTACGCGTAAGTCACGCGCGCCTCGATGAGGTCATCCAGCTCGTTGATCTGTTCCCAGGCAGCGCCCAGATCCAATCCGCTCTTTAGCACTTGAATTCGAAGATGGTCCTCTTCATTGATCATTACGCTCGTCTGTTCGCGCTGATCGATGAGCACAGCGCGAGCGCCTTCGGCATCGGCGTGTTCGCGGCTGATGAGTTGCCGCTCGACGAGGAACTGGCGGTCAACGGCCTCGAGCGCACTGACGTCAACGTACACGAGCTGGCCCTTGAACTTGCCCTCTTCGTGCAACTTTTCGATGCGGTCGCGGAGGATCTTACCGATTTCCGCTCGATCGGTATCGGTGGCGCGGGAGATGAATGGAAAGTCGGCGAGATTACGTGCGAGCCGGATGCGGCTACTAATGACGATGTCCGATTCCGGACCCGAGCCGCGCAGCCACTCGCCGCTTGTTTGCGCGATTTCCTGCAGATTGAGTTCGGAAAAATCCATTGTTATTAAACGGCCAAGTGCGCGGAGGACGCCAAGCTGGGCGAGTTATCCGAGGGTGTCGAACATATGAACGTGGCGGTTTATTTTCCTTTGTCTTTGTCGCGAGCGTGTTCGATGGCGCGAATTTCGTCACGCAGGGATGAGGCCTGCTCGTATTCTTCGGCGGCGATCGCGTCCTTCATTTCTCGTCGTAGTCGGATGAGCTGCGTTTGCTGCTCGGCGCCGCTGGCGCAGAACTTCGGCACTTTGCCTACGTGCCTGGTTTCGCCATGAATATTTAGAAGCAGGGGTTCCAACTCCGAAGCGAAATTGATGTAGTCATGGGGGCAGCCAAGCCGGCCCTGTTTACGAAATTCGAGGAACGTAATTCCGCACACGGGGCAGGAGCGCTGATCGAGGCGGGCCAGTTCTTCTGCTGTTTCGCCCACCGCCAAATGCTGTGCCAGCAGGCCTGCCATCGCCGGCAACACTTCGCCCGATTCTTCGGACGACGGAGCCAGGAATTTGTGCGCGCACTCTTCGCACAGGTGAAGCTCGTTCGGTTTGCCATCCACCAGGTCGGTGATGTGAAACGTGGCCGGTTTATCGCACTTTTGGCATTTCATTGTCGTAGGCCACGAAAGCGTGAACCAAATCCCCTACCGCCCCTCTAATTCCAGCGTAGCGAACAGCCGCAAAGCACAACAGAAATCGGCGGCGAAGAGATGGGATCAACGTGGCTAGAGGGATTCTAGCCACAGGCCCCCTAGTGTCAAGATGAAGCCGCGTCGGCTCCACAACAGCTAACTTATTATCAGCATTGGTGATAGTGCATGACGACTCGACTCGCGACATCTGCGGCCGGCATGTTACTATGGCAACCGAAATCCACTCCTTCGGCCACCCGATTCCCTTTTGATATCACCTGCTCTTTGGTCCAGCGCTCATGCCGCATTTTCCAGATTTCGAGGCGTTTTCCAAGTTAGCGGCCGACGCCGACTACGTGCCCGTCTACCGCCGCATTTTGAGTGACGTGCTCACGCCGGTGAGCGCCTTTCACAAGATCGACGACGGTGGTTGCGCCTGCTTGTTCGAAAGCGTGATCGGCGGCGAGAAGGTGGGGCGCTATAGCTTCTTGGCGGCCGAGCCGTTCATGACGGTTTCGTCGGAAACGCTAAAAGGAAGCGAGGCGACGAATCCGCTCGACACATTGCGGAAGAAGATTCAGGCATTTCGCGTCGCTCATTTGCCCGAGCTGCCGCCGTTCGTTGGTGGTGCTGTCGGCTACGCTGGTTACGACACGGTGCGGTATGTCGAGAACTTGCCGAACGCGCCTGAGGATGATCGCAACTTGCCCGACCTGTCGTTTGCGTTCTACGACCACATGGTCGTGTTCGACAACGTGCAGAAGACCGTGATCGTTGTCGTGCTGGCAAAGGTCAACGAGGAGCGAGGCGCGAGGACCGAAAAGGAAGTTCAAAACGCGTACGAGGAAGCATCCCGGCGGGTTGATCGCTTTGTCGACAAGCTTTCGACGCCGACGAATTCGCTCACGCCGACGGATATCGCCGTAGCGGGGGACGCGCATCTCGCCTTCAAATCAAATTTCACAAAAACGCAGTTTGAAGATGTCGTCCGGAAGAGCGTCGAGTACATCCGCGCGGGCGATATTTTCCAAGTCGTATTGAGCCAGCGTCTCGAAATTCCGCTTACGGCCGATCCTTTCGAAGTCTACCGCACACTGCGGGTTGTGAACCCCAGCCCGTTCATGTTTTTCCTTCGCACGCCCAACTGCACGCTTGTCGGCAGCTCACCGGAGATTTTGGTGCGTGTCGTCGATGGCAAAGTGACGGTTCGGCCACTCGCGGGAACACGCCGTCGCGGAAAGACGGAGGAGGAAGACGAACAACTGGCCGAAGAACTGCTCGCCGATCCGAAGGAGCGGGCCGAGCACGTCATGCTCGTCGATCTCGGCCGCAACGACGTCGGCCGCGTGGCGCAGTTCGGCTCGGTCGAGATTTCGGATGTGATGGTCATCGAGCGCTATAGCCACGTCATGCACATCACCTCGAATGTCAGCGGCCAGCTCACCGAGGATCGCGACGCTTTCGATGCGCTGGCAGCCGCGTTGCCGGCGGGCACCGTTTCGGGTGCGCCCAAAGTCCGCGCGATGGAAATCATCGATGAGTTGGAGCCGCATCGCCGTGGGCCCTATGGTGGCGCCGTCGGCTACATCGATTTTGCTGGCAACATGGATACGTGTATTGCGCTCCGTACGATGGTGATCCAAAACGGAACAGCCTACATTCAAGCGGGTGCCGGCATTGTGGCCGATAGTGTACCCGACCGCGAATATGAGGAAACGCTGAACAAAGCGCGCGGTCTGCTAAAAGCGATCGAAGTTACGCAGCTACGAACTGGCGTCGATAAATAAATTGATCGGCAGCAGTTGTGCCGCTTTATTCTGTTGCGCCGCGACGATAAAATAGGGGGATCGTCGTTTCTAAGCCTTTGCGTCCTCGTTGCATTTTCGCGTTCCATGGCCGAAAAATGGTTAGCCGGGCACTTCCTGGTTGCCTCTCGTTACTTGCGCGACCCGAATTTCGCGCAATCGGTCGTGCTGATGATCCACCACGATCATCAGGGCGCGATGGGCGTTGTGATCAACCGCCCGTCGGATAAAACCGTCCGCGAAGTGTGGGAAATGATCGGCAACGATCCGTGCGACCGGGACGACAAGATCTATGTCGGCGGCCCGGTGCCGGGACCGCTTGTGGCCATTCATCCCTTGCAGGCCTTCTCCGATCACCAGATTTTGCCCGGCCTGTTCTTCTCGACCAATCGCGACGAGCTCGACTTGATCGTCCGCAAAAAGAACGTTGCGTTCCGGCTCTGCAGCGGCAATGCCGGCTGGAGCGGCGGCCAGCTCGAGAATGAAATGGAAGCCGGCGGTTGGCTGTGGACGCGCGCTTCCGTCGACGACGTGTTTGCCGACCACGAGACGATTTGGAAAACGGTGACGCAACGGATCGGCCTCGAAATCATGGCGCCCGAAATCGACCATGAGCATTTACCCAACGACCCGTCGCTGAATTGACGCCAAGCATATTCAGAAGTTTAGGCTGGCAGCCCCCGGCTCTGCCGGGAGTTTGGGCTTTCGCCGCG
>DATBAY010000508.1:0-5146 GCA_036271295.1 Lacipirellulaceae bacterium
ACGGCGCCGTCATCCTGCAGCGCGATGTCAGCAATGATCCGAAGATCATCGCCCTGGACATCAACAATGGCTTCGCTCTCTGGGAAAAATCACGCGAATCAAAGTCCTCCTTCTGCACGCCCGCCGTGTGGAAAACCGCGAGTGGCACTCAAATCGTTGCTCCCGGTTACGGCAAAATGATCGGCTACAACCTGAAAAGCGGTGCCGAAGATTGGTTCGTCGAAGGCATGCCTGCCTCGTGTTGCGCGTCGCCTGTCGCTGCCAACGGCAATCTCTACTTCGCCGCTTGGTCGCCCGGCGATCCCGACGACAAAGATTTTAAAATGCCCACGTTCGACGACATCCTAAAAGATGCTGACACCGATCACGACGGCATTCTCTCCAAAGAAGAGTCGCTCAAAACCCCGTTCAAAGATCTGTTCGACAATAACGATCTCAACCACGACGGCAAGCTCACGCGCGACGAATGGGACACGCTTCTCAAATACACATCGGCGTCAAAGAACAGCGCCTTCGCTCTCAAACCGGGCGGCACTGGTGATGTCACGAAGTCCTCAGTCTTATGGAAGCAAACGAAGGGCCTGCCGTACGTTTCGTCCGCTATCCTCTACCGTGGCCAATATCTCATGATTAAAGATGGCGGCCTGATCACCGCCTACGACGCGAAAACCGGCGAACAGCTCTATCAAAAACGGCTCGATGCCACCGGCGGCTACTACGCGTCCCCCGTCGCCGCCAACGGAAACATCTATTTCACTTCGCTCGACGACGGCACCATCACGGTCCTCGAAGGTGGCGCTCCAAAACCACACGTGATTGCGAAAAATCCGCCGCTCGGCGAACGTACCGGCGCAACGCCCGCCATTGCCGATAACACGTTCTACGTCCGCACCGCCGAACATCTGTACGCCTTCACTAATGAAAAGTAGCTTCGCATGAGCCCCGCCTTCCTCTTCGATCTCGACGGCACGCTCGTCGATAGCGTCTACCAACACGTCCTCGCCTGGCGCGAAGCAATGTCCGGCGTTGGCATTCAGCTCGCCGTGTGGCGCATCCATCGCCGTATCGGCATGAGCGGTGGTCTCATGGCGAACGCGATCCTCCGCGAAACAGGCCACACCGTCACCACGGACGAAGCCAACCGCCTGGTCCGCCTGCATGGCGAAGCCTATGCCCGCCTCATCGATCAGGTCTGCCCGCTCCCCGGCGCTCGCGAACTGCTCGCCTACCTGGTGAAATCCAAAGTGCCGTTTGCGATTGCGACCAGCTCGCGCATCGAAAGCGCCGCCCGCCCCATCGCCACGCTTGGAATCCCGGACTATGTCCCAATCATCACCCGCGACCAGGTCGAATTCGCAAAGCCCGATCCCGACCTCTTCCTGATGGCGGCCGAAAAACTCGGCGTTCCCATTACGAACTCCGTCGTCGTCGGTGACAGTGTTTGGGACCTGCTCGCCGCACAGCGCGCCCGGGCATTAGGCGTCGGCCTCATGTCCGGCGGCTACGGCGAAGACGAACTCGCCCGCGCCGGCGCGTATCGCGTCTATCAAGACCCCGCCGACCTACTAACACACCTCGACGAAGTCGGCATCCGCAACATCGACTAGCGCAAAAAATAGCCGACGAGCTAAGTCTCGCCGGCCGTGATTCACTCTCAAACCCTCGTTCCACGCGCCGCTGCGCTATGGCAGCACCTTCACCTTAATATTCTTGTAGTGCGTCTCACTCCCGGGATCATGCCCCTGCAGCGCAAACGTCCCCGCGCCCAATAAATTCTTCTCAAACCCGCCTTTCCGCGTTTCGCCATCCTTCCAAGTGTATTCGTTCACAGTCTTCCCATTCTCCTTCACCGTGATCTGATTCCCATCCACAATCACTTCTTGCGTGAACCACTCGTTATCCTTCACCGGCGAGTCGTTCATGATGTCTTTCAACTTGTACAGGCTGCCCGTCCGAATCGGGTCGGTGTGCGAATTGTTTACCTGGCACTCAATGCCCGTTTTTGGGAAGCCCGCATCTTGATAATGCGTGTGGAAGTACATGCCCGAATTGGCATGCGGCTTCGTCATCACATCCGCCTTCCAATCGAAGTTCTTGAAATTATGGTTCGCGACGGGCCCTTCGTAGAACAGGTGACACACCTTGCCATGCGCCACGATTTCGCCGTCTACAACTTGAAAACAATCCGGATTGTCCGTCGATTTCTTCCAGCCGTCGAAATCTTTCCCGTCGAACAGCGTGTACCATCCGTCCGTATCTGGCTTCGGTTCATCCGCTGCCCACGCTATCGCACCGCTGCACAAAACCGCCGCGCCAATCACCAAGCTGATAAATGACTTCATCGAATTAACCCACTTATTGGAGACGAAAGACCCCTCACCGAACTGCCGACATCTTAGCAACAAGCAAAACGCTTCGCCATTTTCGGCCCCAGTTATCCGCTTTGCGATTTTAACCGCATATAGAGCTCTTGGAGGTATCCCAGACACGACCGCCCATCTGCGGCCAACGCGTGGCACTGCGCCTCTCCCGCTTTCTGTCGCCCCACCACGTCGCGAATTCGCCGCGGCGTACTTTCATCCACATCCGCCACAACATCGTCATAGGTGAGCCCAAAACAAGCGCAAATCGGCGCGTTCGCATCATGCGGATACACGGGCCCTTTAAGCTCCTCTGTCAGCGCGACGCCTCCGAACAAATTGAAGTACGCCACATCGCAGCGATAGAAACTGCAATACCAAGCCGCATCGAGCATCTTCGCTCGCGACTCGGGCCGAATATGCGTATCGAGCGCCGCGCCACTTACCGGCACACCCAAATTTCCACACCGCGGACAAAACGCCCGCCCATCATCCTCCGGCTCTCGTACGAACGCCTTATTCATGTAATCGAAGCTAACCGAGTTCGTAGCCGCTTGCGGCTTGGCGCCTCCTACAAAATCTTCAACGCCTGATTTTCCCTCACGTAATTCGCCACAAATTCCTTATACGCGTTCGCTACGCGCCGCGTCATCTCGCCACCGCCCGGCGGAAACTCGCGCCACTCGCCATTTTCCAACCGAATCCCAACGACCGGCATCACCTCGCGCGTTGCGCTCGTCACAAAGCACTCGGTCGCCATCATGAGCTCGCGCTCCGCTACCTCGCGCTCCTCAAGCGAAAAACCATTCACCGAGCTCATCCGCGCAATCGCCCCCTTGGTGATCCCGCGCAGCACGCCCGACTCGACGCTCGGAGTCACCAGCTTGCCATCGATCACGAACAGCACATTGCTATTCGACGCCTCGGTCACAACCCCTTCCGGGTTGAGCATCAGGCAATCATCCGCCCCAATGCCGACGGCTTCCGCCACGCCCAAGATATTGTTGAGATAGTTGCCACTCTTGATATCCGGGCTGAGCGCCTCGACTGGGTTCCGCCGCACATGCGTTACCGCGAGCGTCATGCCCTTTGTGTAAAAATCCACCTTCCACTTCGGCACTTCTTTGAGAATGATCACAAATGTGCTTTTGAGATCTGCCGCCGGCACCAGATCGAGCGCGCCGGTTCCGCGTGTCACGTGCCACCGCACGTAAATGTCTTGTCCTGTCGGCACCTTGGCCGCCGTCGCGGTCCGCCGAATCTCCTCCAGCATCTCTTCGCGCGATTGCGAAATCTTCATCGCAATTAGCCGCGCCGAATTATCCATCCGATCGAAGTGCTCGTCGCAAAACAGCGGCACCCCGTCATACGTGCGAAAAACCTCGTACACCGAATCGCCGTACAAGAACCCGCGATCGAGGATCGAAATCCGAGCCTCTTCCAACGGCGTAATCTCGCCGTTCACATTTGCCATCCGCCGAAACTTTGCGTCTGTCATCGAGCGCCTCTAGCCCTTCATTCAAGTCAGCCCCGCCGCTTGCGGTTTAGCTCAACCACGGAAGCCAAATCTCCGCACGACGACCAAAAGTGCTCATTGTACGACCAAACCCAACGCGAAAAAAGTTGCCGCCGTGCGTCTAGCTCCTTACCAAATACCCACTTACGGCTCATCACATCGACTTGCAAAGCGGAAAACGCGGCAATTTCGCCTCCACAATTTCCGCGTTTCTCCGAAGATTCAATTGACTCTCAAAAACCGAACCTTCATAATCCTTCACATAAGACATTTCGACGGGGTCGGTGTAACTTTTCGCTGCGTCCAGGCCACTTCCCAAACGCTTCGCGCTTCACGGGGGGCTAATGACTGCAGATTCGGCGGTTTCAGGCCAGAACCGTCCAGCTTTTCACAATAAAAATTGGAATGACGACGGCGCGTCGGCCGGCGCGCCGCGCTCCGTACTTTCCGCATCAGAATTCCAATCGCAGCTGGAACTCATCGCGCCGCGCTCTGCCACGGTCCTCGTCGAAGGCGAAACTGGCGTCGGCAAAGAAGTCGCCGCTCGCCGCATCCACTCCCTTAGCCCCCGCGCTACGAACTCTTTTGTCCCTGTCGATTGCACCGTCTTCTCCACCGAGCTCATGGAGTCGCAACTCTTCGGCCACGTGAAGGGCGCCTTTACCGGCGCCGTCGGCGCCGCGCTCGGCTTTGTCCGCTGCGCCGACCACGGCACGCTGTTCCTCGACGAAATCGGCGAGCTCCCACTCTTCGTCCAATCCAAACTCTTGCGCTGCATTCAAGAAAGAACCGTGGTCCCCGTCGGCGGCGTCGAGCCAATTCCCGTCGATCTCCGAATCGTTGCCGCCACGCACCGCGACCTGGCCGCCATGGTCCGCGAAGGCACCTTCCGCCAGGACCTGTACTTTCGCCTGAACGTTGTTCGCCTCAGTATTGAACCCCTCCGACGCCGTCGCGACGAAATCGTCCCGCTAGCTCGCCAGTTTGTCGACGACATCGCCGCCGCGTACAGCGAATCACCGAAGACCTTGTCTCCCGCTGCCGAAGACGTGCTCCTCCGCTACGACTGGCCCGGCAACGTCCGCGAGCTCCGCAACGCCATCGAACGCGCATTCCTGTTCAGCGGCGATCGCACGATCGACCTCGCTCACCTTCCTACTGAAATCCGCGATGCTGTAGTCGTCCCTGCCCACCAAGAGAAAGACCTCTGGACCCATCCGACGTTCGAAACCGACTCCATCCCGCGCCTCGCCGACGCCGAGCGCCTCCT
>DATBAY010000509.1:0-4352 GCA_036271295.1 Lacipirellulaceae bacterium
CCACCGACCACGCGATTCGCAGCTTGCGGTGTTTCATATAGGTGCCTAACTCGCAACCCGACGCCTCGACCCACTACGACTTGCCGCGCGCCCTCTTTTTCACCTCTTGCGACCATAGCAACGGTTCGCGTTTGCGGGTCTTAGAGAACTCCATAACGCGGATGTTGCAGTGTACGTCCGCATGATCCATCGTGTTAAGCATTCGATCAGTTAGAACCGGATTCCACGTGTTAGGAATCAGACTTGGGAGGACTCCCCCGGTTGGCTTCACCATGCTTTCCCGTAGCATCGGGTCACCGTCCGCGCCGATTAGTCCAAAGCAAGTCAACGGTCCGATCTGTGTAAAAACGAGATTGTGGATATACGCAACCGTCATCCCCATGCGTTCATCCCAGATTGACCTCTCGCGGATAATAAAAGCGTGCTGAGTGTAGGGCTCGATTTTCTGCGCGTCGTCTAACAGGTAATTCCGCCACGCTCTGTATGCAGGGACCAGCATCCTACGATTAGCAAAGTTGCTGTCGTCCTCCTGAGTAAACAGGCACGTGCGCCAAGAGCAGGAGACAACGAACCGCAATAACTCCCCATCGTATGCGCAATCCCTACGGTCTTTGTCGAGTCGATCAAAAAACTGGGCTGCGTAGTTCTCCCCGAATCGCTTTTCACAATCCAAGCAAAACCATTCGCGGGTTAGCTGATTCGAGTTTTCTTTTAGGTCGATCAGCTTAATACACGATCCCCCATTGTCGATGTTTGAAACAAATCGACGGTAGCCAAACTTCGGCAGTACATGGCTGTTTAGGATCGCTGGCTTCCTGCGACAGAGCCTACACTTGTTAGTCGATGGTGCTTTCAATGTGAACTCCTAATAAGCCAATGACACGGAAAGCCCTGATAGGTTCCATTCCGTCATTCTTAAGTTTAGGAGTGCTGGAAAGCGCCGATCCAGATTGAATGCGACTATTTTTGCCGCACTACTTTTTGGGTCTAAGGCGGTCACACGCGGTCGATCTATCGACCCTGCTACTTTGCGAAGAGACTAAAAAACAAGGGGTATTCTTGCAAGCTACGCACTACATAAGTGCTTAAGAGTCAGTTGCTCTGCCAGTTGAGCTAAGGGAGCTAGTAAGGAGGACAGTATTGTACTCGATGCGATTGACTTTCATCTAGCCACTGATTTCCCGTATTTGCGTGCAGCTTTTGGCGTCGGGATTTCGACGGGAATTTTTCGACGATAGTGAGCCTAGGTCCTCGGCGTCACGGGTTCGACGACGGTTCCGTCTGGCAGATCGTCACCCGGGTGCACAACGACAGTCTCGCCCGCTTTGAGTCCATCAATCACTTCGACCTCGGCGCCGTAATCGCGCCCAATTTCGATAGTTCGGTAGGCAACCTTGTTGCCATCGCTTAGCACGCCCACGCGCGGGGCAGCGTCACGAATGGTAAGTGCGGCCGCGGGAATAACGACTGGATCGAAGTCCCGCGCAAAGTCGAATTGCACTTGAAGATACATGCCTGGGCGAAGCTCGTTCGCGTCGTTTTTTACCTGCACTTCGGTAAGCAACGTTCGGGTGCTTGGGTCGAGTGCGTTGGCCGTACGCGTTACCTGGCCGGTGTACTTGTGGGATGGATTATCCCGGAGATACACTTGGGCAGCATCTCCAACTTTGATCGTTGCGGCGTACGATTGTGGTACGTTCACAAACACGCGCAACGTGTCGGTCTGCATCACATGAAACAGCTCGCGCTGGATGTTGTCGGCCGAAACCAAATCGCCCGGATCAACGTGCCTCGCGGTGATAACGCCGGCAAACGGCGAGATAATCTTTTCGAAGTTTTTTAAGTCTGCGAAGCGTCTGACCGTCGCCTCCGCAACGCCAACCGCAGCTCGTGAGGCATCGACATTGGCCTCGGTTGTTCGTACGGTCGCTGCCTTTTCGTCGACGTCTTGCTGAGAAACGGCGCCGTTACTGGCCGCCTTCAGGCCCGTGAAACGATTCAATGTCGTATTTGCCAGCGCTGCACTGGCTTCATTCAACTTCAGGTTGGCCCGCGCCTGGTTCAGCTGGGCCGTGGCTTGTACTAACTGGTCATCTGTTTCCGGCGAATCAATGACGGCGAGCAAGTGTCCTTCCGCAACCTTGTCGCCGATATCAACGAGCCTCTGTTTGACATAGCCGGTCGTGCGCGCGTAGAGCGAGGCCTCGAGCAGAGGCAGGGCATTCCCTGGTAAAGTGCGTTGGTCACTTGCCGGTTCCTGGCGCGCGATGGCGACGCTCACGCGCGGATTCGCCGACGTGACTTCGGCAGCGGCCGTTGTCAGAGATTCCTTATGCTGAAATCGCGGAATCAGACCGGCGACGAACGCCCCACCAAACCCAATAGCGGCAAACAGCGCCAACACAAACACCCGTAGCCCGATGTGTTTTTTCGGTCCAGGGACGGTTTCCTGCGGGTCGTGTTGCGCGGAAACTTCGGGGTGAACCGCGGCGCGCTTACGAACTTGAGGTTCTGGCGCTGTTGCATTCGTCATGTGTGGTGCCCTAACATTCCGCCAAAACTGATCTGGCCATCATGTGAGTCAGGTTCGTAGTTATCTTCGTCGTTGTGCATCGCCGATCGATCGATTGGTTTCTTGCGGCGAAGGATCGTGTACATCACGGGTACGAAAAACAAAGTGAAAGCTGTAGCCATCAACAACCCGCCGATCACGGCCCGGCCGAGCGGCGCGTTTTGCTCGCCCCCTTCGCCCAGCCCGAGCGACATCGGCAACATGCCGATCACCATTGCCAGGGCAGTCATCAAAATTGGACGTAGCCGGGTCGTGCCTGCGGAGAGTGCAGCAGCGATCGCATGGTCACCTTCGTGACGCCGTTGGTTAGCGAACGTGACCATCAAAATACTGTTCGAAGTGGCCACGCCGATGCACATGATCGCACCCATGAGCGCGGGCACGCTGAACGTCGTTTGCGTGACGAATAGCATCCATAGAATGCCAGCGAGGGCGCCCGGCAGCGCCATCAAGATAATGAATGGATCGAGCCACGACTGGAAGTTCACGACCATCAACAAGTACACAAGCAGCACAGCGAACAGCAATCCGGTGCCTAGACCGATAAACGAATTGTTCATCGTTTCAACCTGGCCACGAACTGCCACGAAACTGCCCTTAGGAAGCTCGGGCTGAATGCTGTCGACGACTCGCTGCACATCGCCTGCCACAGCCGCGAGATCGCGGCCCTGCGTGTTGCACATCACTTCGTAGACCGGCTGCGTGTTGTAGTGGTTCACGTTGGCTTGCGACAACGTGCGTTCCATCTTCGCCAAATTGCCGAACATTTGTGGCGGCTGTCGCAGAGTCTCGCCATCCACCAACTGGGTGCGCGTATCCGGAGTGCTGCCAGCAATCGGTGTGTTTAGGACTGTCTCGAGAGAATGCAGGCGATACTGCGGAGTTTGCACGGCGACACGATAGCTCACATGATTGGCGGGGTTCACCCAATAGTTGGGCGCAACTTGGTTCGTCGAGCTTAGCGACACCAGCATACTGCCGGTGACATCTTGTTGCGTCAGACCGAGCTCGGAGCCCATTACGCGGTCAACGTCGAATCGTATATTCGGCTCGTCCATCATTTGATGCAGATGCACGTCGGCGATGCCTGGAATTGTGGCTAGTTGCTGGCGAAGTTTGTTCGCAACCTTGGCGTTTTCAGCACGATTAACGCCGACCACCTGCACGTCGATCGGCGCCGGCAAACCGAAGTTGAGAATTTGGCTGGTGATATCAGCGGGCTCAAAGTAGATCGTGCAATTGGGAAACTTATGATTGAGCTCATTCCGCAGCGCTTCGACATAGTGTGCGGTCGGCGCGTGCTCCGGTTTGAGCGCAACCAGAATCTCACCATCGGCTTCGCTCACCGTGCCATTATCGATGTAAGCCATAACCGTGAACGACTGTGTCAGGCCCATGTTGTCGAGAATGAGTGCCCGCTCGCTTTCGGGCACGACCGAGCGGATGACATCTTCCACCTGCCCGAAAATGCGTTCGGTCTCTTCGATGCGCGTCCCCGCCGGAGCGCGCACATGAAGGCGGAATTGGCCCGCATCGACGGCCGGGAAGAAGTCGCGGCCAATAAAAGGGTAGAGCACAATGGAACCGAGCGCGAAGCCGAGCATCGCAACGACTGTCAGCTTGCGATGAGCGAGCGCCCAACCGAGGAACTCTTCGTACGTATTGCGCAGCTGATCGAAACCGCGATTGAACGCGTCGTGAAAACCGCTCGGATGGATGAATTGCGTGATGCCTCGTCGGCGTGGTGCGGGCTTCGTTTCAGTCTGGTGCATTTCATGTT
>DATBAY010000510.1:0-3818 GCA_036271295.1 Lacipirellulaceae bacterium
CGTGCGTAAACGAAGAGCGGTTGCTTGAAGTCTTCGATTGCTTTGAGAACTCGTACTTGCCGAACGGCGACCGGCATATAGGTGTACGGGCTGTAAGAACCATCTTGCTCCAACGGCACGACACCGGCAACGGCCTGCAGCAGCGCATCGCCCAGCACCGGATGCAGCTGGTAGGCGTCCGCCTCGCGAGCGACTGCTTCCGGTAAAACGACCGTAGCGATGGCGTCATCTTCACCACGACGAAGATCACTGAGCATTCTAAACGCCGGGCCGTAAGCGAGCCCGCGGTCTGACATCGTTTGATAGAACTCGTCTTTGGAACGCACGGTCGATGCGCGTTCGATTACGGCCGTCCAATCGATTTTGCCAGCCGCCGCTTGAGCGTTCGACTTGGATTCGTGGGCAATGGTCCCCGTCGCATGCATGGCCCAGGAGGCCGACGACGCCGGGTCGTCATCGTTGCGACTATGGATTTCGACCGTCGATTCGCCGGCTGCCTCAGGCGTCGCGGAAACCTGCACACGGCGGTGCACGCCCTCGGGCAAGAACATTGCCTGTTGGATCAAAAGATTCTGCAGTTCATGGCGACCTGGCCCGAATAGCTGCGACGCCGCCTCAAGAGCCTGCTCGATATATGCGGCGGCTGGCGTGACGACGGAACCCTGCACCTGGTGATCGACGAGGTAAGCGGGCGAGTGCATACTCCACCTCGATTCGAAGAGCGTGTTGCTCCAAATGGTGGACAAGGCCCGGCCGAGTAATGGTTGAGCTGGCCCGCCGTGGGCCGTAGAACCGACGCTGATGGCGCCTTCCGACGGATAAGGCACACGGCGCGAAGGATCGACATCGAACCAATGTCGCGAACGCTGAAAAGGATAATTTGGCAAGAGCGCGCGCGTGCGGTGCCAAGGCCGATCCCAACCACGCCAATCGATTTTTCCACCGCGAATGTAGAATTCGGCGACGCTGCTGGAAATTACGTCCCAGTCATTTTGTTTTTCGCGGAGCGACGGAAGCCAGGCCGCATCCAATTTCGGCTCGCAGCGGCGGCCCATGCCTAACAGGCTGGCAGAAGGGCCGATTTCGATAACGACAGCTGGCTTTGCTTCGGCGATGCGCGTCATTCCGGCCGCGAATTGCACGGCGTTGCGAAGATGGTCGCGCCAGTAGCGGGCCGTCGGCGCTTCGATCATTAATTCGCCGGTGAGATTGGCGGCCATTGGGACGCGTGGAGCTTGAAACTTGATTTTCGAAGCGAACGCTTCAAACGCTTCGAGCATTTCATCCATGAGCGGCGAATGAAATGCGTGCGACACGTTGAGGAGTTGCGTCTGAATGCCGTCGGCCGCGAATTTGGCGACAAGTCGTTCGACCTCCATCGAATTCCCCGAAATGACGATATTCTCTGGGCCGTTGAACACGGCCATCACAACGCGACCTCCCGTGGTATCCGTTTCCTTGGCGACGCGGTCACTCGAGGCGAAGACGACTGCCATTTTGCCGTGGCGTTTGACGCTTTGCATGAGCCTTGCGCGCTCGGCAATCAAGCGCAGCCCGTCGTCCAAGGTCATGACGCCGGCCACGCAGGCAGCGGCGTACTCGCCAACACTGTGACCGAGCACGATATCAGGTCGCACCCCCCAGGACGCCCAGAGCTCGGCCAGAGCGAACTCCAGAGCGAAGAGCGCAGGTTGCGTGAACCTCGTTTGGTTGAGCGGGGCATCCTCTTTGGCCGTCGACTCGTTCTGCGGGTAGAGAATGTCCAACAGCGATTGGTCGTTCCATAGATTTCGCAACATTGCGTCGCATTTTTCGAGGGCCTGACGAAACACGGGCTGCGATTCGTAAAGCTGGCGTCCCATTCCCTCGTATTGCGAACCTTGTCCCGTGAATAGGAAGGCGACGTTCGGTCGGCCGATCAACCTCACGGTCGCATGCTTCACGCCCGCGGGCAACTTTTCGCCACTTGAGAACGCCGTCAGGCGGTTTCGCAATTGCTCAGTATCCGCCGCAGTGACAATGGCGCGCTGATTGAAGTCGGACCAACCTGTATTCGCCGACCAGCAGACGTCTGCGGCAATACTGGCAGAATTGTGCGCCAAATAATCCGCGAGCTGCGCGGCTTGCTGGTGCAGCGCCGCTTCCGACTTCGCGGAAAGTTTCACCAGGTGAATTGGCCGGTCTGCTGCTTCGACGTGCGTGGCGGGACCACCATTATGATCGAACGTTTGTACCCGTTCCGGCGAGGCTTCCACGATCAGATGGGTATTCGTGCCGCCAAAGCCGAACGAACTGACGCCGGCGATACGCGGGCGCTTCGATCGTGGCCACGCTATCTGCTGAACAGGAATTTCCAGCCGCGTACCATCCAACTTGATATGGGGATTGAGCGATTGGAAATTCGCTTGCGGCAAAATCTCCTCGTGCTGCATCATCAACACGCACTTGATCAGCCCCGCAACACCGGAGACGGTCTCCATGTGACCAATGTTGGCTTTGACGCTCGTCACATAAACGGGCCGCGCATTTGAATCGGGCGAGCCAAAGATTTGGCTGAGGGCCATCATTTCGATGGGGTCGCCCAGCGGCGTGCCCGTGCCGTGCGCCTCGATGTAGTCGATATCTTGGGGCGCGAGATTCGCCTGTTTCAGGGCGGCGCGGATGCAGGCCACTTGTGACTGACTATTCGGAGCGCTAATGCCGGACGTTCGGCCGTCCTGGTTAACGCTTGTTCCACGGATTACGGCGAGGATGTCATCGCCATCGCGCTCGGCATCTTCCAGGCGTTTGAGCAGCACGAGCCCGCACCCCTCGCCGCGAACATAGCCATTGGCTCGCGAATCGAAGGGCCGGCACACGCCTTCGGGCGAGAGCATACGGGCCTTCGAGAAGGCGATCGTCGTTTCGGGAGTGAGAATGAGGTTCACGCCGCCGGCGAGTGCGGCATCCGATTCGCCGCGGCGCAAACTTTCGACGGCGAAATGAATGGAAAGCGATGAGCTGCTGCAGGCCGTGTCGATCGCGGCGCTGGGCCCGTGGAGATCGAAGACGTACGACACCCGATTGGCGGCGATCGAAAGTGCGTTGCCGGTGCCCATGTGGGCGTCGATGCGTTGGTAGTAGCCGTCCTGACCAACGAGCACCTTCGAATAGTCGTTGCTGCCGATCCCAACAAAAACTCCGGTTCGAGAGCCGGCGAATTCTTCGGCCGGTCGGCCGGCGTTTTCCATCGCTTCCCAGGCGACCTCGAGCAGCAGCCGCTGCTGGGGGTCCATCCGCACGGCTTCGCGCGGCGTGATGCCGAAAAACTGCGGGTCGAACTGGTCTGGGTTGTCGATGAATGCGGCCCAGCGGACCGACATTTTCCCCTGGATTTCGCCGGTGGGATCGAAGAAGGCGTCTGCGCTCCAGCGGTCGGCTGGCACCTCGCTGGCGGCGCTGCGGCCTTCCTTGATCAACTGCCAAAAGGCTTGCAGGTTGGGAGCACTTGGAAAACGGCAAGCCATTCCGACAATGGCGATCGAGCCGTCGGCCGGCGGGGGAGCCGCCGGTTGGCTTTTGAGGCGCTGTTCGAGTAGTTTTCGCTGTGCCGGGGAAAGCCCGGCGACGCGTGCTGCGAGATCGCTCATGATATTCAGATCGGGCGGCCGAAGGTGCCCTTCGGCTGCTAAGATAGGCAAAAATGCGAATCTTTTAGCCTATTGGAGATGCGTGACGATCGCAAGGATGAGCAACGAAGCCCTTAGTAACAAAGGACTTCCGCGCTAGGCGGTGCGACGTTGTGCCAGGGCAAGCGGAGCAGAGGATTCCGCGGCCTG
>DATBAY010000511.1:0-2565 GCA_036271295.1 Lacipirellulaceae bacterium
GAATGGTTCGGCCTCGCGATGGGACTGGGGTTTGTGCTTTCATTCGGATATTGGTGCACGGACTTCCTCGTTGTGCAGCGGGCGATGGCAGCGGAATCAATGAGCGCGGCACGGCGCACGCCGCTAATCGCAGCGGTGCCCAAGATGTTGTTTCCATTCCTGGTAATCGTACCGGGAATAATCGCCGTTTCATTACCATCGACCGTTCCAATGCCGAATACGGTTGCAAATGCTAGCTCGGACACCGCGCTCGCTCGGAAGGGTATCATTCCTCAAAAGGTTGACGAAAAAACAGGGAAGCCGGAATTTGATACGGCCGGGAATCCCGTCTTCGATTACACATTGGCGACCCCGAATATGCTGATGTATTACTTGCCTACGGGCGTTCTGGGGTTGGGATTGACGGCGTTGTTGGCGAGTTTCATGTCCGGCATGGCGGGGAATGTCACGGCATTCAACACCGTTTTTACGTACGACATTTACCAGAGCTACCTCCATCCCGGTGCTAGTGACCGCCATTATCTGTGGATCGGGCGCCTTGCCACGATTGCTGGGATCGCCCTCTCAATCGCGGCAGCTTATGCCGCGATGCGGTCCGAAAACATCATGAACATGTTGCAATTGGTGTTCGGCCTTGTAAACGCTCCGCTGCTTGCCACATTTCTTTTGGGCATGTTTTGGAAGCGGGCGACCGCGAACGGAGCGTTTTGTGGTTTGATTGCCGGCACTTCGGCGGCGGTTGTTCACTACGGGCTAACGTTGCCAAAAGGCGCCGAGGCGGGGATCAAAGGCGGTTGGCTGACCGCTGGCGGAGAATTACCGTATATCCATTTGCCATTACCGCATTTCCCAGTGGCACACATTTACTATAGCGAGATGGCGGCAAACTTCTGGACCGCGATTTGGGCCTGGAGTGTGTGCTTCATCGCCACGATCGTCGTCAGCCTCGTGACCAAGCCACGCGACGAACGTGAGCTAGTCGGCTTGGTATACTCGCTCACCGAACGCCCCAAAGACGATGGCGGCGCCTGGTACAGCCGGCCGTTGGCGCTCGGCGTTATCGTGCTCTTGATGACGGCCGCGCTAAACTTCTTCTTCAAGTAATTTGATCGCTCCTGGTGGAGAACTTTCCAATGCGACTCGACATTCGCTTGCCCATCGGTCTGATGTTCGGTGTGATCGGTGCGCTCCTGGTCATCTACGGCGTCGCGTTTTCCGATAAGGCGATCTACGAACGGTCGCTCGGGATTAACGTCAATTTGTGGTGGGGCGCAATTCTACTGGTGTTCGGCGTGGGAATGTTCTGGCTAGGAAGGCGTGGAACGTCATCGGTCCAAGAGGCAGACGACACGGCCGAAGGCCGCAAGATGGAACAGCGCGAGGCGAATGTCGAATCAGCGGGCCGTAAGCGCGGTGGTCATTAACGCACTTTGGTCTGCACAACGTGCGCGCCGCGCGCCGGGCGTGTCGTGATAACGTCCGGTTTGATTCCAATTTTCTTTTCGTAGCCGGCCACGATGGCGTCGGTAACTTCGGTCGCCTGAATCGTTTCCACCAGCGAAACTGTGCACCCGCCAAAGCCGCCGCCCGTCATTCGCGAACCGATCACGCCGCCGTTCGCGCCGATTTCTTGGGCCAGCTCGACGAGCAAATCCAGCTCGCTGCAACTGACTTCGAAATCATCTCGCAGCGACGCGTGGCTCGCATACATCAATTGGCCAACTTTGCCCCACTCGCCGGATTTGATAGCCGCCGCGGCCTCGAGCGTGCGAGTTATTTCGGTGACAGCGTGCCGCGCTCGTCGGAATTCCACTTCTTCGAGCGTCGATTGCGCAGCCATCAATTGCTCAGGCGACACATCGCGCAATGCTTTCGCGCCCAGTTTTTTGGCTGCCGATTCACATTTTGCACGCCGCTCTGCGTATTCCCCGCCCGAGAGCTCGTGCTTCACGTTCGAGTTAATGATCAGCACCGTGATCTTAGGATCCACGAACGGAATTTGCTCGATTCGCTGCGAGCGGCAATCCAGCAGCATCAAGTGGTCCCCCTGGCAAATTGCGGATGCGAACTGATCCATGATTCCACACGGTACGCCCGCAAATTCATGCTCCGCTTTTTGGCAAAGGAGAGCTTTGGCTGCCGGTTCGAGCAGCGTGCCAGTCATCGCCTCGAACAACGTCGCAGTGGCCACTTCGAACGAAGCACTGCTCGAAAGTCCGCCGCCGACAGGGACGGTCGACTCTACGACGGCATCGAACCCGCGCAGCCGCATCCCGCGTTCCACGCATCCCGCTACGACTCCCGCGAAGTAATTCGACCAATGGCCCCGTTTTTCGTGCGGCGTCGGCGAAACGAGCGACACTTCTATTTGATTGTTCGTGGCAGCACTAAAAACAGTCGCGATATGATCCCCCTCCGCCTTGGCATCAGCGGCAATAACGCAGTAGCGTTCAATCGCCATCGGCAGCACGAAGCCATCGTTGTAGTCGATATGTTCACCAATGATATTCACGCGGCCCGGCGCCGCCACGACCCATTTTGGCTGCCGGCCAAATCGCTCGGCAA
>DATBAY010000512.1:0-7384 GCA_036271295.1 Lacipirellulaceae bacterium
GCGACTGGCATTCAGTTCCGGATGCTCAACCAGAGTAAAGGTCCGGCCATGCACAGCCCGCGCGCGCAGGCCGACAAAAAAGCTTACCAGGCCGAGATCAAGCGCCTCGTCGAAGAAACGCCCAACCTCACGCTGCGGCAAGAAGTGGTTGAAGACTTGCTCGTCGAGCAGTCGACCCCGAATGACCCCAGCCCCCAGCCCCCAGCCGCCAGCCCCCTTTTCATCGTCGGCGTCCGCGTTCGTGGCGACGCCATCTATCGCGCTCGCGCCGTCGTGCTCACGACCGGGACTTTTTTGCAAGCGCTCATGCACACCGGGGAAACCAAAACACCCGGCGGGCGCGCTGGTGAAGGCACTACGAGCGGAATCAGCGCGGCGCTCGCGCGACTGGGATTTCGCCTGGCTCGATTCAAAACCGGCACCCCTCCGCGCCTCAACGGCCGCACGATCGACTACAGTGCGCTCGAACCGCAGCCGGGCGACGAAATTCCAGAGCCGTTCTCGTTCCTGACAGACCAGCTACACGTCGAGCAATTGCCTTGTTACATCACGCACACGAACGAGACGGTCCACGACGTGATTCGAGCCAACTTGCATCGTGCTCCAATGTACAGCGGCCAAATTGAATCGAGTGGTCCGCGATACTGCCCCTCGGTCGAAGACAAGATCGTCCGGTTCGCAGACAAAACTCGGCACCAATTGTTCCTCGAGCCTGAAGGCCGGTCGACGCGCGAAGTGTACGTCAACGGTTTGTCGACCAGCTTGCCACGCGATGTGCAAGACGCCATCTTCCGTCAAATCCCCGGCTTGGAGCGAGCTGAAATCATGCGCTACGGCTACGCGGTGGAATACGACTATGCACCGCCCGACCAGTTACGCGCGACGCTCGAGACGAAGAATGTCTCAGGACTGTTCTTCGCTGGGCAAATCAATGGAACCACGGGCTACGAAGAGGCGGCGGCGCAGGGACTGATTGCCGGCGCGAACGCTGCGCTCGCTCTGCTCGGCCGCGAGCCTTTGATTTTGGATCGCAACACAGCGTATATCGGCGTGCTGGTAGACGACCTGGTGACTTGCGGCGTTGACGAACCGTATCGCATGTTTACGAGCAGGGCCGAATACCGGATCTTGCTTCGTCAGGACAATGCAGATCGCAGACTGACGCCCCTGGCTTACGGACGTGGACTTGTCGATGCGGGGCGTTGGGCCCGCTTCAACAGCAAAGCAGCTGAGATCGATCGCATTACAGCCCTCGTCGAAAACACAAATATCGAGGGAACGAATCTGGCAAAGTTCTTGCGCCGGCCGGAAGTTGTGTGGGAAGATGCCGCTGCTAAAATTCCCGAATTGGGGGCGGTCAATGTTCGCCTGGCCCAGCAGGTCGTTTTCGACTTAAAGTACTCAGGCTACGCAGCCCGGCAGCAAACCGAAATTGAACGGCAATCGCGGCTGGCGGAGAAGCGAATCCCGGAGACGTTCAGCTACGACCGCATCGTGCACTTGCGGGCAGAAGCGCGGGAAAAGCTGACTCGGGTAAGGCCGCGGAACCTGGCTCAAGCCAGCCGCATCAGCGGCATCACGCCGGCCGATGTTGCACTCTTAATCGTGCATCTTGATGGACGGGGTAAAACGGCCGCCCCACGGTAAACTGTTGGGTCAGGCGCTCTGGCTACGCTGCGTCGTGCCGTCCTCTCCAAAAATGGCCAGGGGTCGGTCATTTGCCAGCACTTTCCGTCGCCCTGCCGCGCAGGTGTCGCCTAACTAGGTAAAGGCAGGAACCCGAAGCTAAAAATCTATCGACGGCGTATAATTTTTCTGCAACCGCTTATTTGGAAATAACTTACGCACATCCGATCGATATTGACTCAGCCCCCAGCTCCGATATAATTCGCTCACATCTGGCAAGGCAGGCAACCTCGGTAGCCATGGTTAAAACTACCGGTTGCGCCCGCCATAGAATTGTGGAAACGTCAGTGAACTAAGGACTTTGCGATGCTAAGTGCTAGAGGGTAGTTTGCCGGCGGAAAGCTCAAATGTGCTACTTGGCGGGTCTAGCGAATGCCCCGCGGCATGTTTAGGGCAAGGATTGTCATACCATCGACTAGGGAGAGGGTGGTTGAGCAGAACATGAAAACTGTTTTTACGACCGGTGAAGCTGCCAAGATTTGTAAAGTCAGTCAGCAAACAATTATTCGCTGCTTCGACTCGGGCCAATTAAAGGGCTTTCGAGTTCCTGGCAGCCGTTTCCGCCGCATTCCGCGCGATCAGCTCTACGCGTTCATGCGGGATAACGGCATCCCGACGGATGCGCTCGACAGCGGTAAGCGAAAAATCCTTGTCGTCGATGACGACGAAGATTTGGTGGAGTTGATCGTCGATCAACTCCAGCGAGATGGTCGCTTCGACGTCCGTAGCGTCAATAACGGCTTCGGCGCCGGCATGATGATCAAAGAGTTTCGGCCCGATTTGGTCGTGCTCGATGTGATGCTGCCGGATATCAACGGCATCGAAGTTTGCCGGCTGGTGCGGAGCGATAAGACGATGGACGACGTGCGGGTCATCTGCATCTCGGGCATGGTCGAAGAAGACAAGATTCAGCAGCTGCGCGATTCCGGCGCGAATGACTTTATGAAAAAGCCGTTCGACGTGGAAGCCCTCGTCGGGCGCATTTGCCAGTTGCTGGACGTGGAAACCGTGCCGCACAGCTAACTGCGCACCAGTTTCCCACGCAGCCGTAATGCTTTTTCTGCAGCTACCCGCGGAGACGGCCGCCCAAGTTGTGGCCGAGCCGCTGCCGATCGATGATGCCACCGCATTAGCGCTGGAGCGCGCACTTCTTGCCGGCGACAACGAATTGCGGCGAATTGAACTCGCCGCTGCGCTTGCGGCAAGCCCCAGTCTTGCCGGCTGGGCGATGCGCACGGTTGAGATCCGCACCGGGCAGACGATCAATCACGTGGCGGAAGCCACGGCCTGGTTGAGCTCGGCACTCGTTGGCGAGTTGGCCACCTCACTGAAATCCGAAGGGAGCAGTTCGACGACGAATGATGTCGGCTGGCGTCTCCCCATGTTCGTTGCCCAATTAGCGGCGGCAGAAAATCGCTGCACCGAATTTGAGCACCGACTAGAGCACGAGAAGCTCGAATCGCTCAAGGAGCTTGCTTACGGCGCAAGCCACGAAATCAACAACCCGCTCGCCAACATCGCAGCGCGGGCCCAAACGTTGTTAGAAGATGAAACGCATCCCGAGCGACAACGAAAACTTGTCGCTATCCATCGGCAGGCGATGCGCGCGCACGAGATGATTTCCGACTTAATGCTGTTTGCCCGCCCCCCGAAGCTCAACCGCACGGAAGTTGATTTACGACAGCTTGTGACGCAAGTTGTGGGTGAATTGAGCGAACTCGCGCGCGAAAAAGCGGTTCAGCTGTGCTGCGAACACTCTCACGATCCGATCACTCTCTCCGCCGATTCAACGCAGCTCGGCGTGGCCATTTCGGCAGTGACGAGAAACGCGATTGAAGCGGTACGCGAAAGCGGTCACATCCATGTCGCAACCCGTTCTGAAAAAGGCTCCGCATTCATCACCGTCAGCGACGACGGGCCCGGCATATCCCCCGAAATTCGCCGGCACATGTTCGATCCTTTCTTCAGCGGCCGTGAAGCCGGTCGCGGTCTGGGTTTCGGATTGTCGAAGAGCTGGCGGATCATTACCGACCATGGCGGCGAAATTGACGCCACATCTCAGCTAATCGGTGCTCAATTCGAAATTCGATTGCCAATCGAACTAGCGTCGTCCGGATGAACTGGCGCACTGCCGGGCAGGCGCGCGAGGGCCGAATGTCAGAAAACTCATCGCAACCGTAAAGGCTGCTCTCGCCAAGCCAAAACCAAGCACCAATTCCTCATATCTACGCGCATTATTTGTCGGGCGACCGGTCGCGCGGTATCCTTCTTGCAGAGACTCTTTTTGCCGCTCGGCACTTCGCGCAGCCTCTTTTCCGGAGCATATCGCCGTGGGTCGCGTCAACGACACAATTTCGAACGTAAATTCAGCGATCCGCAACTTGCTTTTAGCGATCCTCGTCGCTGGCGCGGGGATCGGCGGATACAAGGCCTATGATCTTTATAACGCACCGCGCCAACAGTTGGCAGACAAACAGGCCGAGTTGGATTCGACGGCATCAAACCTAAAGCTAGCCAACGATAAATTGGCCGCGCAGCAAAAGAAGGTCACCGATCTCAGCACGGAACTCGCGGACAAAACCGCCCAGGTCGATCGCGTGGAAGTTTCGCTGAAACTTCTCAAAGTGCGCCATCGCCTGGCGCGCGTGAGAGTCGTCGACCAGCAAGGTACGGCATCGTTAAACCCGGCAATTCCGAGTGAGGGGACGGACAACAAGGCGTCTCACATTAACTTGCTCACTAAAATCGAGTTCACCGAAGTGGACGAACAAGGGAACGCGATTGGCGAACCCAAATCATTCGATATCGTTGGCGACATGGTCTACGTCGACTACCTGCGGGTCACGTTCGACGACAAGTTTATCGAACAGTCGGATCTCGATCGCTCGACGTCGATCGTGCTGTTCCAACGCGTTTTCGGAGAACATCAGGCGCCCGCCGAAGGCTTTCAACTCGATACAGTTGGCTCGCGTCCCACCGCCTATGCACGCGGCACTCAGATGACTGAGTTTGAGAAGAAGATTTGGACTGACTTCTGGTTGATTGCCAATGATCCACAGCGGGCACGCGACCTGGGCATCAATGCGGCCCACGGCGCGGCCGTCGCCATGCGCGTGCAAAATGGGAAAACATACGAGCTTGAATTACGCTCGACTGGCGAAATGTCGTTTCGCCCTATTGATGCGGCACCTTCTATCGTCCCGCCCGTGAATAGCCACGCCACGTGATCAAGCTATTCAATTTGAACATCGTCGCCATAGCCGGGTGGAAACGGGCTTTCGATTTCCGGCTTCGCAAAGCCCGAATCGCCAAATTCCTTTAGCCAGTAGGCAAGTTCGCCTGCTGAAGGCGCATCGGTTGGTTTAGCGGTCGCTTCCTCTTTGGCGGCGCGTTTGTGGCGCGTGACCAGCAGGTCCGCATACCAGATTTCGCTGTCGACAAACGCTGCACCGCGATGCCGAGCCGCGCGCTGCACGCGATGATCGCTCGACACGACCACGAGCGAACGGGGCGATTTCCAATCCTCCAACAGTTCCTCGATCATTTCGTCCGCATTCGAGTGCCGGCGTGCAAAATGAATCGTCATGCCCTCGTGCTGAATCGAGTGCGGCAATCCGGGCGGCGCGCCGGCGGCATCGAAGACAATCGTCGTGGCTGTCCGCTGACGCTTCGTGAACGATGCCGCAAGGAAGTTCAGAAACGCGAGCCGCGTGCGGTGCAGTTCTGTACCGGGACCAGCTTCGCCGAAGATGCTGGTCGCGTTGAGCAGGTTGTAACCATCGATCAAAAGCGCCATGCCCGATTATACGATCTGGCTACCTAGCCGAGCCATCTTGACCCGGCACGCCCATGGCAATTGAAAATCTCGCTAGAACCGAATCGCTACATTCCGATTGCAACGGCTTTACCGGAACGCAAACTCTCCGTTTGCGCCTCGCACAGCCGCATCGCATCTTGCGCGAGCGTCGCGCCGAGGGTTTCAGATGGCCGGCCAATACTCACACAATGGGCAACTTCACTCAACTCATTGGCAAACGCATCAATCGGATCACCGCCAGGCAGCGGCGGCTTTTGCACATTCCCATCCGAGTCGAGCAGCGTTGGTTCGCACAGGTACCGCCCTTCCCCGCCAATGACGGCAAAGTCGAACATGAGAGTCGCCTTCTCCAAATGAATCTCGAAGCTATGCGTGAACGGTCGGCCTTGCTGGTCAATCGTTCCGCTCGTGGCTGCCACTGCAATTTCCGGATCCGCAAACCGAAATTGCGTGTGCCAGAACTCGGGCAAGCCATCTCGCAAGCGCCCGCAGCTTACAATCTCTCGAGGCATCCCGAACACGAGCCGAATGAAATGTGCGTCGTGAATGTGCAGGTCGAGCATCGGCCCGCCGATGACATCCGGTGACCAGAAGTTTCGCACCCATTTCGGATCCGAGATGATGCGTCGAAACGCACCGCCCCGAACTCGACCGTACTCGCCGCTGCGAATGGTTTTGAGCGCCCAATCGTACTCCGTAAAAAACGGCAGCACGTGGCCGACCATGAACAACCGATCCGCCTTCCGTGCGGCGTCCACCATCCGCTCGCAATCGGCAAGCTTGAGCGCCATCGGCTTTTCGCACAGCACGTGCTTACCGGCTTCGAGCGCCTTGATCGCAACGTCGGCATGTAGTGCAGTGGGTAGCGCAATGTCAACAAGA
This sequence comes from Lacipirellulaceae bacterium, assembly GCA_036271295.1. GTDB lineage: Bacteria > Planctomycetota > Planctomycetia > Pirellulales > Lacipirellulaceae > JABDGM01. The sequence goes on from DATBAY010000512.1 coordinate 6,386, forward strand.
TCGACCTGCGGATCGCGCAGCAGCTCTTCGAAGTTCGCATAAGTGGCAATGCCCGCGAGATCAACCTGTTCGCCCGGCGGGCCGAAGTTGCCTTGAATGCCGCGCCAGTCGCCCGCCAAGCGCTGCGGATTGCTTTCGCTGATTGCCGCTACGCATGCCCCGCCCATCCGCTGATACGCCAACCAGTGGATCCAGCCAATAAACCCAATGCCGATAACTCCAACGCGAATCACCGTGGCGCCTCCTCAGGAGTGCGCGTGGCATGCTCGAGGTCAACTTCATGCGCCGGTCGGCCATCACCCTTGTCGTAGAACAAGACTGCGAATAGCACCATCACGACGGCTGCCATCGCCGCCGGTACGAGCCAGATGTCGTGCCAGTTATGGGTGACGGTCGTGCTGCTCGCGACGGCATACTTGTCGACGATACGCCCAGAAAAGATCGAGCCCGCGAAGAGCCCTAAACCGAGCGTGATAAACGCAATGAAGCCCTGAGCGGCAGCTCGCACGTGAACCGGCGCCTTGTTGTCGACGTAAATCTGCCCCGTCACAAAGAAGAAATCGTAGCAAATTCCGTGCAGCAAAATGCCGACGTACAGCATCCACATGCCCGAAGCTGGCGTTCCGTAAGCAAACAATGTGTACCGAACCGCCCAGGCCGCCATGCCCACCAGCATCATCCACTTCACACCTAGCCGAGCGAAAAAGAGTGGCATTAAAAGCATGAAGATGATTTCGGACATCTGGCCGTACGACATCTTCGCCGCCGCGTTCGCCACGCCTAGCTCATTCAAGAACGGATTGGTGAATGTGTAGTAAAACTGCAGTGGAATGCAAATCAAAAACGACCCAATGACGAACACCAGAAACGACCACTGCTTCATGAGCGCCAGGGCATCGAGGCCCAACACATCCCGCACGGTCGCGCTCGTGTCGCGTCGCGCCGGCGGAGTGTGCGGTAAAACCAGGCAGAAAATGCCGAGCACGATTTGCGCGGCTG
>DATBAY010000513.1:0-9278 GCA_036271295.1 Lacipirellulaceae bacterium
AAAGTACGACGTGTGGAACGACGACCAGTTGCGCCTCGCGGAGGTCGCCAAGAAATGGCCGCCCGACGGCGGACCGCCAGAATCGCGGTGGGCTCAAATGCCGCATTACATCCAGTTGTTGCTGCGAGCCGCTTGGACGACCATTGCGCTTTCATTTCTCTCGATGCCCCTCGCGATCGCCATCGGCCTGGCCGTCGCCATGGGGCGACTGTACGGCCCGCGCTGGGTTCGGTTGCCGCTCGAAGCGTACGTCGAGTTGTTACGCGGCACTCCACTCTTAATGCAGCTCTACGTCCTGTACTACATCCTGCCGCAATACACGCACATTTCATTGCCCGAATTCTGGACTGGTGTGCTAGGCCTGGCCGTTAACTACTCTGCTTATGAGGCCGAAAACTACCGCGCCGGCCTCCTCGCGATCCCTCGCGGGCAAATGGAGGCTGCTCTGTCTCTGGGCATGAGCACGCGGACCGCGCTGCGGCGAGTGATCGTGCCACAGGCCATCCGGATCGTCATTCCGCCCGTGACGAATGATTTCATTGCTTTATTCAAAGACACCTCCGTCGTGTCGATGATCTCGGTCATCGAGCTGACGGGCGAGTACCGTTACCTGATTAATAACCATCCGCAACTCATGCTGGAATTCGGAATTCTGACCGCCGCACTGTACCTGCTGATGAGCTATCCGCTTTCGCTCGTGGCTCGGCAGATGGAAACCAGATTCAAAGCGGTCGCTAAATAACTTGCAAGGTGCGATTCAGGTGGTGCTTACTATGATTTCCGTCCGCAACCTCATCAAAGACCACGGCCCACTACGCGTTTTGAACGGCGTATCGTTGGCCGTCCGCAAAGGCGAAGTGGCCGCCGTCATTGGACCCTCCGGCGGCGGCAAAAGCACATTGCTGCGCTGCATCAACGGTTTGGATGTGTTTCAAGAAGGCGAGGTCCAAGTCGGCGATGTCACACTCCGAGCCGGTGAAGGAAGTCAGGACCCGGCGACGTTGCGGACGCTTCGCCGTCGCGCGGGGATGGTGTTTCAGCAGTTTCACTTGTTTCCCCACATGAACGTTCTTGAGAACGTGCTCGCGGGTCCGCTATTCGTGCTCAATGAGCCGCGCGAGGCGGCGCAACCGAAAGCTCGTCAACTTCTAGAGCGGGTCGGCCTTGCCGAAAAACTCGCGGCAATGCCCGATCAGCTCTCGGGCGGCCAACAACAGCGAGTCGCCATCGCGCGTGCCCTAGCGATGCAACCCGAGGTCATCCTGTTCGATGAGCCGACCAGCGCCCTCGATCCGCGCATGGCTGCCGAGGTGATCAGCGTCATTACTGATTTGGCAAAAACTGGCCAGACGATGATCGTTGTAACTCATGCCATGGGTTTCGCCCGCAACGTGGCCCATACCGTGCATGTGATGCACGCGGGAAAAATCGCCGAATCCGGACCGCCGGAGCAAATCTTCGAAACACCGCGCAACGAAGTTACGAGCACATTTCTGGCGCAGACGAAGGCGAATTGATCACCACAAAAATGCGACGCAATGTAAGCCTCGCGCTCCGCGAGAGGATCTCCGTCTCGCGGAGCGAGACGAGTACTTAGGTTACTGTCCGCTTGCCACTTGAGCGGTGGCATCGGTCGTGGCTCGCTTGGCTAAATTCTTCGCCTTCAATTCGTCGCGCTTGGCCTGTAGCGCGGCTTCGCGAGCTTTGCGCTTCGCAATTTTTTCCGCGCGCGTTTGGCTCAGCTGCGCTGTGCGCGTCGTCGGAACTTGATTTCCTTGGTCAGCTGCCAGTTGTTGCTCAGCGGCTAACAGCTGCTGGTACCGCTGCTGAAGTAGTCGTTCATTAGCCGATTGCTGAATCGCAACTTGCTGAGATACCCGTGACGCCGCGCCCAACGAACTGGATCGTTGCGCGGACATGGACCGCAAGGCGGACGTTCCCGTCCCCGTCGAAGATGTTCCTTGGTTGCCGCCCATTCCATTACACGCCTTACCGCTCGACGCCACTCCGGCAACGGCAGCCAGCGCCACCGAGAAAATGAAGAACCTCATGCTTCCGCTCCTAGTCGCCCATCCAAGTTGCCATCACAAAACCGCGCATCTGCCCGCGCAACACTAGTCTCCTACAATAAAAGACCGGTTGGGCCGGCGACCGCCACGCCCATCAAACGATGTAACTTAAAATTCGCCAAAAACGCTGGCCAATATTCCCACCCGAGCCAGTCGGTTCCTAAATTCATGACACTTGTCCTCGGCGACGCTTTGCGGCATGATGGTGAGTCCGGCGAACCAGGGGTCGCAAAATCGTCTAACCTGTGTCGCCATGAAGAGATACGCCACGCAGCCCTAGCTCAACTGGATAGAGCATCGGACTACGAATCCGAAGGTTAGAGGTTCGAATCCTCTGGGCTGTGCTTCTTTTCCGCATGGCTGGGCTCCCCCGAATGGGTTTGCCGTAACCGTGTCCGAGTATTTACTTACCGGAATCACAATTTCGATCGCTGCCTCGCTGGTCACCGGCGCGTGGGCTGGTGCGGTGCAAGGTCTGAATGGCATTCACTCTGGCCGCACACTGCGCACGCATGCCTTTGCCGAGAACGTGTGGGTAATCCTCGTCATCGCGGCCGAAGCGCCGCAGGTATGCTTCGCTTATTTCACCGTCGGTACGAAAGACTTCGGTTTGATTTGCGTAATTTTCGTGCTTACGATTCCCAGTCTTGGCTGGCTATATTCGCAATCGAAGACCGTGGTCGCAAACATTGCCCGAAATAGCCAACGTCCTCCTGACGGCTGAAGTGGCGAGAATTTAGCGTTAGCGATCTCGCAGCGTCTCCTGAACATCCGCGAGCGCATTGCGAAAAGCGTTTAGAGCTTCGTCCGAAAATAGGATAAAGCGAACCAGTGCCAGAGGGCGGCCAGCGCCCAATTCATTCAGAAACGCTACGGTCGTAAGTGACGCAATGGCAGCCGCCCGATCGAGCGGGTAACGATAGGCTCCCGTACTGAGTGCCGGCAGCGCGATCGATCGACAGTCGTTCTGATCGGCCAAAGTTAGCGCGGACCGATAGGCGGCCGCAAGTAGCTGGGCTTCGCCGCGGTCGCCGCCGCTCCAAAATGGCCCTACCGCGTGAATGACATACTTTGCGGGCAGCTTACGGGGGCCCGATATTACTGCCGAGCCCGTCTCGCAACCGTCGGGATACCGCTCGCGGGTCTCCGCCATAATCGCGGGCCCGCCCGCGCGGTGGATCGCTCCATCGACGCCGCCACCGCCCGCCAAACGACTATTCGCGGCATTTACAATTGCGTGCACCGCTTGGCGTGAAATATCGCCGATCTCGAGTTCGATCAATCGACCATTCACTTGCAAATTGTGGGGCATGTCGCTACTCCACCCTTTAATCTGTATGGTCCGCAATATTTTCGGCTTCGACGAAGACTTGCTGCACTTCGCGGCGATGGCCGAAGTAAAAACCTAGTCCGATCATCGCGACAGCAATATCCGTAACCCGTCTACCGAGGCCAACCAGCGTTCCATCGCCTTTGACGACATCCGATCCCCCAGGCATCGCTCGATACAATTCTTCGACGGCAAACTCCATTGTGCCCAAACCGCTCGGCGTGAGAGGGACCGCTCCTGCCACACCAGCCATCGGTACGATGACCACATGTTCCGACCAGGGCGGGGCCGGAATATTAAGACCTCGCGCGATCAGATAGAACGTCGTAACTGAAGAGAGCGCCATGAGCGTGCTAACCAAAAACGCGGCTGCGAGCATTCGCTTTCGACTGCGATAGACTTGCACCGTGGTCAGCGCTCGCGCGCATAACGAACCAACCATGGGAATTGTCGCGGCTTGGCCCGTCATCCATTGCCCCGTCAGCCCGCCGACCAACATCAGCAGGGCAAACATAAACCAACCAACGCCAGTGACAATCAGAATCGACTGGGACAGCGTATGCAGCCACGCAAGTTCGGTGTTCAGCACATTCGTGGCCAGAATTCCACAACTGGAGACGCTCAGCATGACGAGCAGTCCAAGTGCCCGATCGGCGAAAACCGTTGCCACCGCCTCGGGGCGTTGGCCAGGGTGGCGATGTGCCAAAAAAACCGCCTTGAAAAAGTCGCCACCGACCGACCCGGGCGAAACGAAATTCAACGCAAATCCCAGGGCGCCCAATCGCAGCGAGTCAATTAATCGGGTGCTGATGCCGACGGCTCGGATCAAAATATGCCACCGGGTGAAACTAAGCATCGCCGTCAACAACGAAAAGAGCAGGGCGGCGCCGAGAAAAGGCCAGTTGACAGTTCGCACCGAGAGCCGGGCAAAACCATCGCGCGCTTGCAGGACCAGATAAACGAGAATCGCGACGCCGAGCGCGAGCTTTAAGACTGAAATGGCCATTCGGCGTACGTGCGACTGCATTCAATCCCTCAGCAACGATTCGTTAAATTCGATCGGGCGATACGGTTTTTCCCGCTCACATAAGCCAACTCCGCCAGGTTGACAGCCTACAAGTCGACTGATATTTTTCATTGTGTCCGGGGGATTAGCTCAGTTGGGAGAGCGCTTGCATGGCATGCAAGAGGTCAGCGGTTCGAGCCCGCTATCCTCCACTATCGTCACGATAGTAAGCCCCAATGGAAGGGGCTTTTTTCATGCGCAATGCGAGAAAACTGCCGCCTTCGCACGCTCTCCAATCTCATTTCTTTGGTCAGTTTTGCGGTGTGTGACTACAATGGGGGCTGCGTCGCAGCCCCACGCCGGGGCGTCCGGGCGGATACTCTTCGACGGCAAGGCTCGCGAACGTCCGCTTGCGGCGACTTAGGAACAGGTGCATGAAATCCCGCGATTGGCGACTAAAGCCCGGCTCTTTCCGCGCGCGACGTTTGGCTATCGAAGCGCTCGAACACCGCAACCTGCTCGCGGTCATGCGCATCGTGGATTGGAACACGATGAACGGCCCCAACGATGCCGCGGGTGACGCCAACTACTCGACTATCTTCCAGGCGATCGGCAACGAAACCGTTCAGGGCAATACAAAACGAATCGATATCCTGGCTCTCGAAGAAACCGATCCGCCTGGCCCTGGCGGCAATTCCATCGGTCGCATCAACACGGACCTCAACACGCTTTATCCCGCGGCCAGCTACTCGTTCGTCGTGACGCCCGTCGACGGCGGCGGCGACAGCACCGGCTTCGTGTACGACACCACCACCGTCACGCTTCTCAATTCCATGCAAGTGGATGCCGGCTCGGTTACACACAACATCATGCGCGCCGAGTTCCGACCCATTGGCACCACCGGCGACAGCGACTTCTATATTTACTCGATCCATTTGAAGTCGGGCGATGGTGGCGCCGAAGCAACGACCCGTGGCCAGGAAGCCGCGCTGCTCCGCGCCGACGCGGATTCGCTTGGCCAAGGCGCGAACGTGCTATTCGTCGGTGACTTTAATATGAAGACCAGCGCCGAGGCCGCCTACCAGGCGTTCGTTTCCGCCGGGCCCGGCCAACTGCAAGACGTCGCCGACGCGCCGGGCAATTGGTACAACAACCCCGCCTTTAAGAATCTCCATTCGCAAGACCCGCAAACCGCGATGGACGACCGCTTCGATATCCAATTCGCCAGCGGCGAATTCTTCGACGGCACCGGCGTCGACTACGTGCCCGATTCGTTCCACATCTTCGGCAACAACGGTACGCATACCTTCGATGCACCCATCACCACGGGCACCGGCGCCAGCCCCGCGGTGCTCAACGCCCTTGTCGCTGCCAGCGATCATTTGCCGGCGGTGGCCGATTATCAAATCATCGACTCCACTCCGAACGTGCGTATCACCGAAACCGTGGGTGGGACGAAAGTGGTTGAGGGCGGGCTATACGACACTTACCAAGTGGTTCTCGACACAGTTCCGACCGCGAATGTGAATGTCACTGTTATGCCCGACTCGCAAGTCGATATCGGCAACGGCGCCGGCGTGGCGGAGGTATTCACGTTCACGCCCGCGAACGCTCTTACGCCGCAAACGGTCGTCGTTCACGCGGTCGATGATGCGCTCGCCGAAGGCGATCACACCGGCTTGATCACACACTCTTCATCTAGCGCGGATGCCTCTTACAACGGTCTCACAATAGCGCCTGTAAACGTTTCCATCGTCGACAACGATGCACCTAAATGGGTAATCAACGAAGCCGACGTGGATCAAGTAGGGACGGACACACAGGAATTTGTTGAGATATACGACGGCGGCGCTGGACACGTATCGCTCAATGGCCTGACGTTGGTGTTATTTAAAGGGAGCACTGACACGGCCTACACAGTTGTGCCCTTCGGTCCATCGGATTTCACCGACGCCAACGGGTTCTTTGTCGTAGGTGACTCGGCTGTTTCGCCAACGCCAAATCAAATCTTGGGTACTTCCAACACCATTCAACAGGGCCCAGGTGCAATCGCACTTTATTCTGGCTCATTTTCCAATGGCAGCGCGGTCACGACTACCAACCTCATCGATGCCCTGGTTTACGACACGGGGCAAGCCGACGACGCCGGACTCCTAGTACTCCTGCAAGCAGGCCAGCCACAAATCAACGAGAACCAAAACTCGTTGGGAACTACGCAGTCGATGTCGCGGGTGCCGGATGGAGGCGCACAACGGCAGACGACGACGTATGTCGAGCAAACTCCAACACCGGGAATGTACAACCAACTCCCGCACGTAGGCGTGCAAATCATCCAGAGCGCCTCGCGAGTCGACGTCGAGGAAGGTGGCACGACCGACAGCTACCAAATCGCGCTCGAGTCGATTCCGACGGCCAACGTCACGATCACCGTCGATCCCGACGATCAAACCGATCTCGGCGCTGGGGCCGGCGTCGCAATCACTCTCATTTTCACGCCCTCCAATGCACTCATTCCACAAACCGTCAATGTAGCGGCCGTCGATGATCTCGCCATCGAAGGCGATCACACGTCTACGCTTACTCAAACCGCCACCAGCGCCGATGCTCGTTATAACGGCATTTCAATCGGCAACGTGATCGCAAATATCAAGGACAACGACTTTGCGGCGCCCGCGTCGGTCGTCATCAGCGAGATCATGTACAATCCAGCGTCGGATGAAACGGCCCCTGGAGTTGGCGAGTGGATGGAGATCGTCAACACGGGTTCCGCGGCGGTGGACATCAGTGGCTGGCTCTTTGACGACGAAGACGCGACCAACTGGAGCGCCATCCCCAACGGAAATATCCTGAACCCCTATCAGGCGGCCGTCATTTTCGATGCCGACTTCACGACCGCCGCGACGTTCCGCTCCGAATGGTCGGTCCCAAGCAGCTCGCTGGTGATCGGTGTCAGTTGGGGCAGTCTCTCGAACAGTCCCGGTCCGGGGAACGAAGTCATCCAGTTGCTAAACAACCTCGGCGTGCAAATGGACGTCGTCAACTACGACGACGCCAGCCCCTGGCCCGGCCCCGCGGATGGCCCCAGCATCTATCTTAAGAATCTCAACGCCGACAACAGCAACGGCGCCAACTGGGCGCGGTCTGTGGTCGGAATTAACGGTGCGGTTTCGCCCACCGGCCCCACATTTTCGACGGCCGATGTCGGTTCCCCCGGCCGGTTCACGTTGCCTAGCGACTATAACTCCAACGGTGTCGTCGATGCCGCCGACTATGTCCTCTGGCGTCACACGCTTGGTTCGACGACGGACCTGCGCGCCGATGCCAGCGGCCCCACGACCGGCGTCTCCAACGGCGTAGTCGATCAGCCCGACTACGACTACTGGCGAGCGAACTTCGGCGCGGTTGTGCCCACTTACGGTAGCGGCAGCGGTAGCGTGGTGGGCGTTGGCGCAGCGTTGGTCGAGAGCAGCACGACTTTTTCAGTGAGTGAGTCCGCCGCAATGGCCGTAGCTCCCGATGCTCCGCCGGCACAAAGCGCTGCGGTCGATTCCGCTATGGCGAGCGGCTTCGCTTTTTCCTTAACAGACGCCAAAGCGCCGTCGCGTTCGATTTTTGCACGTGAATCATCGCCATCCGTTGACTTCGGGAACGTTGACCTATTGCTGATGCTTGGCCAGGCGACGTATTCGCAATCTTCTTTCCAACTCGCCGAGGATGTCAGCAAATCATCCCCCGCGGCCGAAGATGGCGCCATTGATGCGCATTTCGCCAAGCTCGGAGATGACGGAGTGCTCGAAGATCACGCCGAACTCATCACTTTGTAGCGATCGCGCCGTTTGTGCGCCCGCTTCTGACGGTTGCGCCGCCCGCGTCACCCACTTTCCCGCATGCGCGGAATATTTTCGCTTTTCCTCAAGCCGACAGTTTGACTCCTAGCGGACCTGACATAGGTTTGCAGTGGAGAGGCATGACGTGAAAACGTCGGCCCTTCGGCCGCTCGCTCGAAAGAGTGAGCAGCCGCGTGAAACTACTCGTCACCGTTCGTAGGTCGGGCTTCGGTGCCTGACAACACTTGTCTCGAAGCCGGGCACGAAAGCCCGCCCTACGTTGGGCGACTTGTATTTCGCGTCAAAAAAGGGCCTGCAGCGTCTTCATCCTCGAAAAGGCAAACCAGTCGCAAGGCTGGGGCGCAAAGCTAAGGGCTAGTCGTAATTGGCTAGTAGCCTGGCCGCCGAAAGGATGTTGGCTGTCACCCGCGGCAGTTCGTCGATGGAAACATCCGCGACGCCGTGATGACGAAACGATCGGTATTTTCCGAGCCAACTAGAGGTTGATTTCGCAACTCCACATGTTTTTTGGTAGGCCTTCACGGTAGCGACTGCAGGCCCACCGGCGATCGTCACAAGCGGTCGCAGGTAGCCGCCGGGAAGGCCAGTTATCGGGAGCAACTATCAGCTCCCGTCACCAAGGGTGCGACCTGCCAAGGTTTCGCCCGAGAATCGGAGGATGCTATGAAGAATCTCGCTCTGAAGGTACAACGTTTCCTCGTCTCGGAAGACGGCCCGACCGCCGTCGAATACGCCGTTATGTTGGCGTTGATCGTGATCGTGTGCTTGACGGCAATCAAGTCGATCGGCACGAACGCATCGACGACCTTCGACAACGTCGCAACCCAGCTCAAGTAACCATCCGAACAGACGAGGGCTTACAACCCGATCTGTCTCGTAGCATCGCCTAAGAACGAGCTAATTTGAAACCCGCACCCCTCGGATGCCCCGTGCACCTGAGGGGTTTTTTTATTGCCAAGGGTGAAGGCGGAAGGGGGAAGGCGAAAGGAGGAAGGCTAAACGTGCGTGTTTTTCCTTCCACACTC
>DATBAY010000514.1:0-11817 GCA_036271295.1 Lacipirellulaceae bacterium
GCTTCGGTAAACTGCTTTTCGAGGTCGGTCCGCTCTTCTTCGGCAATTTGATTGGCTTCCTCTTCGCTCACTTTGCCAAGTTGCAGCAGGTGCTTGAGATAGCTGTCGCGAATCGTGGGCCGCTTTTCGATCGCCTGATAAATGAGTGGTTGCGTGAAGGCCGGTTCGTCGGCTTCGTTGTGGCCGAGGCGGCGGTAGCTGTACATGTCGATCACGACGTCGCGCTGGAACATCGTGCGGAATTCCATCGCGAGGCCGACGACGCGAGCGACCGATTGTGGGTATTCGCCGTTGACGTGGAAGATCGGCACCGGGAGCATCTTGGCAACGTCGGTGCAGTACGTGCTCGATCGGCTATCTTCCGGCAACGTGGTGAAGCCGAGTTGGTTATTCAGAATTACGTGGAGCGTACCGCCGGTGGCGTACGATTTGAGGAAGCTTAGGTTGAGTGACTCTTGCACCACGCCTTCGCCGGCAAAGGCAGCATCGCCGTGAATGAGCAAGCACATGCCATGACGACGTTCGCGATCGCCGATGCGATCCTGCTTCGCGCGGACGCGGCCCATGGCGACGGGGTTCACGTATTCGAGGTGGCTCGGGTTAAAGCAAAGTGAAACGTGCAGTTTGCTACCGCTAGCCGCCTGCCAATCGCCACTCGCGCCGAGGTGGTATTTCACATCGCCGCGGCCGAGGTACCAATCGGAGTACGGGTCTTCGAACTCCCGGAAGATGTCGACCGGGCGCTTGCCGACGATGTTCGCGAGCACGTTAAGCCGGCCGCGGTGGGCCATCGCGACGACGACCTCATTAAGCCCATCTTCGGCGGCCGCTTTGAGCGATAAATCCAATAGTGGGATTAGCGTTTCGGCGCCTTCGAGCGAGAAGGTGTGGGCGCCGAGATACTTCTTGCGGACGAACTCTTCGAAGATCGTGGCCGCGGTGAGCTTCGTGAGGATGCGGAGCTGCGTTTCGCGGCTCGGCGACTGTTCGGTATCGGCGGTTTCGATGCGCTGCTGAATCCACTCCCGCATTTTGCGGTCGGGGATGTGCATGTACTCGAACCCGATATGATTGCGGTACGTGGCATCGAGCCGCGTGATGAGATCGCGGAGCAGCATCGGCTTCGAGATGCCGCCGCCGAACGTGGTCATGATCTGGCGGTCAAGGTCATCGGGCACGAGGCCGTAGTGCGCAGGATCGAGCGGCACGCTGTCGCGCGGTGCAAGGCCGAGCGGATCGAGCTTCGCCGCACGGTGACCGTGGACGCGATAGCCGACGACCAATTGGTCGACGTGGTGCTGGAGCAGTCGCGAGGATTCGTCGAGCACCCGGACCGACGGCCGGCGCGAGGGCGGACTGAATACGGTATCCGCCTTGAACGATGGTCGTTTGCGGGAAATAGCCGTTTCGCCGCTACCGTTACCGCCCGTTAATTTGCGGAAGTATTGTTGCCAGGTCGGCGAAACGCGCGAGGCGTCTTGCAGGTAATCTTCGAGAAGCGCTTCGACGTACTCTGAGTTGTACGAGTCCAACTCCATTTGGCTATCGTCACCGTTGGCAGACATCTGAGAGGCGTTCCTAATGCCCGGCGGGGGCAATTTGGGCGGGAGGCGAGATTTATCCTAATTGTAGCGGGCGAACCGCGGTCGTTCACCCGCCAATCTCGCCCGGCGGCAATATCTAACAATTATGCGCTATGAATTGCGCCGCTAAGTTGCAAATGGGAAATTTGCATCTATTTTGGCGGCTGCGAGTTCTACGAGAAAGTTAGCTAATTCGCGGGTGACAGCGTCGAAAAAGCGGGCACCCTTCTCTGCTGTCGCCTGCCGCGGATCGCCGGCGCCGGAATCTTCGGTGTACTTCTCCCAGGGACGCGGCGCACGGGCCCAACCGGCCCGCATGCCGGCGAGACGATATTTCGCGGTAGCTTGCGGCCCCGCGTTCGTCATGTCAACCAATTCCGGCCGCAGGTGCAGGACGAGGCTGGTTTCCATGTCGTTGGCATGGTCGCCGCCTGCGGCGAATAGCTCCGCCTGCAAATCGCGACACATGGCGAACCAGTTCACCTGGACAATGTAGACCTTTCGCTTGCCGTAGAGTTCTTTCAAATGGGTGTAGAAGTCGTTGCCGCCATGGCCATTAAGGAGCACGGCTTTCTCGATGCCGGTATTGTCGAGCGACTCGGTGAGGTCGGACAGGATTTGATTGAGCGTGCTGGGGTAGAGGTTCATCGCCAGCGGGTACGTTTGCTGCGAAGTCTGCACGCCAAACGGGATGATCGGAAGCGTGGCGACCGCCCCGCCCTGCTCTCGGGCGAGTTCGCACGCGCGGTCGGCAATGGCCGCGGTTTCAAAGACATCCGTCGCGTATGGCATATGGTTGCCGTGGGGCTCCGTCGCTCCGAATGGAAGAACGACGACCTTCGGAATCGCTTTCTGCAACAGCGGGAGCGAAGTCTCGCCGATATCGTGCGGTTTTGGTCCGGCCATGGCGTTTTTGGTCTCACCGGTGCGTAGATTGTCAGGTCGCGGGCTACTACATTAAGCTACCGACTCGATTTGGCAAACAGGACTAGGAAAACGAGATTCGTCGATTTTTGTAGGCCTCTCGCTCCGCGATAGGAAAACCGTCTCGCGGAGCGAGTCGACTACTTTAGCAAGATGGTGATTGATGGAAGTTATCGTTCACAAAACGTACGAAGAAATGAGCCGGGCCGCCGCCCACTTGGTCGCCGACGTGCTCAACACGAAGCCGAACGCCGTGCTAGGCATGGCCACGGGCTCGACGCCACTAGGCGTCTATCAAGAGCTGGTGCGGATGCACCGCGAGGAAGGGCTCGATTTCAGCCAGGTGACTACGTTCAACCTGGACGAGTACGTGGGCCTCAGCCCGAAGCATGAGCAGAGCTACCACCATTTCATGCACGATAATTTCTTCAAGCATGTCAACATCTCGCCGAGCAACATCTATATTCCTTCCGGCACGACGAGCAATTACCGCGCGTTTTGCGATTGGTACGAACAGCGGATCAAAGAATGCGGCGGCATCGACGTGCAGATTTTGGGAATCGGTTCAGACGGGCACATCGCATTCAACGAGCCGGGTAGCTCGCTCAGCTCGCGAACGCGCCTGAAGACACTCGCGCGGTCGACGATCGAAGATAATTCGCGATTCTTCAACCATGCAGACGAAGTTCCGATTTACGCCATTACCATGGGCGTCGGGACGATTCTCGAAGCAGAGACGCTCGTGCTCTTGGGATACGGAGCGAATAAGGCATCGGCCGTGGCAGCGATGGTCGAGGGGCCGGTGACGTCGATGATCACGGCCAGCGCGTTGCAACTGCATCCCTCGGCCATGGTATTTTTGGATGAAAGTGCGGCGGCGAACCTGAAGATGCGCGACTACTACAATTGGGTGCGCAAAATGAAACCGGGAGCGCCGCAAGTTTAGCGTCGTGGGTAGACCAGGTTCTTGAACCTGGGCCGCCGACAGGCGGCAAGAGGCGATTGAACTGATGCACGCCTTTCGCCGCGGCCTCTTGCGGCTTCGCCGCCCAGGTTCGAAGAACCTGGGGTACCCGTACGCGATCCCCGGTTTAAGCCCCGTCGCAAGACGGAACCACTTCGTTGTTGCGAACAGCGGCACGCTCGTTGAGCGTCGTTAACATTGACGGCGACCAGTTCGACTCGGAGTTGTGTCCCTTCGCCGAATTGCGGCCGATGCCGCCGAATCGTGGCAGTACGCTGGCGACGAGACGCGATAGCTCGGCCGTCATGTCGGGGGCAATCGCATTCATTACAACTGCCGCTTTGGCTGGTAGCGAGAGCGTGACGCGCGCCCGGCCGTAGCGACAGGCGCTCAGGACTTGCCGCGCGGCGCGCTCGGCGCTCATCGTAATAAGCGGCATCGCATCGCCGATGCTGAACCATGCGTATTCGGCGCGGTGCCGGCCCTTGAACAGCGCGTTTCGAGCGCTGCCGGTTCGCATGAGGCCAGGGCAGACCGTGGTCACGTAAATGCCGTCTTTGGCGAGCTCGGCGCCGTAGGTTTGGGACATGCCGTTGAGGGCAAATTTGCTCGCACAATACGGCGCGAGGTGCGGCACACCAATTTCCCCGCCGATCGAGGCAATGTTCACGATGCGGCCTTGTCCCCGCCGTCGCATGCCAGGCAGCACCTGCCACATGCAAAGCAGCGGCGCCCAAAAGTGAGTGAGCATCGCATTGTGGAAGTCGTCGAGTGTCATGGCTTCGACCGGGCCCACTTGAATGAGGCCGGCGTTGTTGATCAGGACGTCGACGGCGCCGATTTCGTGGCGAATGCGCGTGAAGAGCCTGCCGATTTCGGCGGGCTGAGTAAGATCGCAGACATACGCTTCGACAAAATCTGTGCGCCGCCGCAAGTCTTGGAGCGCGTCGTTGAGTTCGGTTGCATCGCGAGCACAGAGAACCAGGAATGCGCCTTCGTCAGCCAATTTCCTCGCGAGTACGAGTCCTAGCCCGCGTGAACCGCCCGTAATGACGACTACTCGATCGCGAAAGTTATAACGCCGCGAAAAAGCCAGCGCGGCTTTGGCCGCGACGTAGCTGGCGGCCGCAACGGCTGCGGCAACTCCATAATTCTGTGCCCGAGTGCGTGGCATGATTCATTCTCCAGCGGCTAGTCGAGGTTAGCCACGATTATCGCGGCTACCAGGCACAGCGATGCAACTGCCATACCTATCTCTCCGCGAGCTGGCGCGAGGACTTTTTGTCGCCGATGGTCCGCTAGCGGCTGCTGTTCGTTTCGGGGTCTTTTGGAATAACGGCTCGGAAGATTGCCATCGAGCACGAAGTCACCACATAAGGCTGAGCCTTGGGGATATCCGCGCCTTTTTGCGCCGGCTTGTCGATATCCATGCTTTCGAGGGCCGTATCGAGCAAGCGTTCCCAAGGTTCGGCGTCTTTCACCTGGGGCAGATTGAATGGAATATCCTGCGCGTGGTCGGCGTTGAACAGGATCAACAAATGATCGCCGACGATCGGCGTGCCATATTCGTCGACGTCGATGTGGCCGCCGAACATGTGGACGCCAAGGCACCGCACGTGGCCGGCTTTCCAGGCGTCGGCGGACATTTCCTTGCCGCTGGGGTCGAGCCAGGCGATTTCCGGAGAATCGCCGTGGAGTGATTTGCCGTGGAAGAACTTGCGGCGATGAAAACTTGGCTCCTCGTCGAAAATCGCGATCAGCCGGCGAACGAAATCGAGCATCTTCTTCTGGCGATCATCGAGATTCCAATTGAGCCAGGTGATTTCGTTGTCCTGGCAGTAGGCGTTATTGCTGCCACGTTGCGTGTGGCAGATTTCGTCACCCGCGAGCAGCATCGGAATGCCCTGCGAAAAAATCAGCGTCGCCAGGAAGGCCCGCATCTTCTTATCACGCAGCTCGTTGATCTTGGGGTCGTCCGTCGGTCCTTCGACCCCGCAGTTCCAGCTGTCGTTGTCGTTCGAGCCGTCGCGGTTATCTTCGCCGTTCGCCTCGTTGTGCTTTTGGTCGTACGACACTAAATCGTTGAGCGTGAAGCCATCGTGGCACGTAATGAAATTGATGCTGGCGTGGGGGCGGCGACCGCTCCATTCGTACAAGTCGCTGGAGCCGCTGATGCGGGTGGCGAACTCGGAGACCATGCCGCCGTCGCCCTTCCAGAAGCGGCGAACCGAGTCGCGGTATTTGCCATTCCACTCGGACCACAACGCGGGGAAATTGCCGACTTGGTAGCCACCTTCGCCGAGGTCCCAGGGCTCGGCGATCAGCTTCACCTGGCTGAGCACGGGATCCTGGTGAATGATGTCGAAGAACGCGCCCAGCTTGTCGACTTCGTGCAGCTCGCGGGCGAGCGTGCTGGCGAGATCGAAGCGGAAGCCGTCGACATGCATGTTGATGACCCAGTAGCGGAGGCTATCCATGATGAACTGCAGCACGCGCGGGTTCCGCATGTTCAGCGTGTTGCCGCAGCCGGTGTAATCCATGTAATAGCGCGGGTCTTCGGGCGAGAGACGATAGTAACTGGCGTTATCGATGCCGCGGAACGACACCGTTGGGCCCATCTGGTTACCTTCGGCGGTGTGGTTGTAAACGACGTCGAGAATAACTTCGATCTTGGCGTCGTGCAGGTTGCGAACCATCGTTTTAAATTCTTGAACGCCCTCCGCGGGGGTTTGCACCGAAGCGTATCGCGACTCGGGGGCGAAGAACGAGAGGGTGTTATAACCCCAGTAATTTACGAGCTTCTTGCCGATGAGGATCGGATCATCGGCGTGCGTTTGGATCGGTAGCAGCTCGACGGCCGTGATACCGAGCTCGCGGAGGTAGCGAATCGCCGGCTCGGACGTGAGACCCGCGTACGTGCCGCGAACTTCCTCGGGAATCTGTTCGTTGAGCTTGGTGAATCCCTTTACGTGGAGTTCGTAGATTAATGTGCGGTGCGACGGAGTCTTCGGCGGGCGATCGTCGCCCCAGGTGAACGCTTCGTCGACGACGCAGCCGAGCGGCGCGTCGGCGGCGCTATCCTGATCGTTGTAAGACAAGTCCGCGTTTTTGTCGCCGATGATGTAGCCCGAGAGAGCGTTCGTCCAATTTGGCGAACGGCCGATCGCCTTCGCGTACGGGTCAAGCAGCACTTTGCGATCGTTGAAACGATGGCCTTTTTGCGGCTCATACGGGCCGTAAACGCGGTAACCGTAAATCTGTCCGGGGCGGATATCGGGCAAGTAAATATGCCACACCATATCGGTGTGTTCGACGAGCTCGATTCGCTGTGCCTCGTTCTTATCCGTCGCGGCGCCGAACAAACAGAGTTCGACTTTCGTGGCGTTTTCGCTGTAGAGGGCAAAATTCACGCCCCGGCCATTCCACGTGGCTCCAAGCGGGTAGGGTCGACCGGGCCATGAACGCATGGGCAAAGGCTCCTGTTAATTCTCTTGCGAAGTGAGTAACGCTACGGGGAATACCGCGAACAGGTCCGCGATATCCAGCACCGGCGATTGACTGTCGTCTGTGGCTTTTTGATGCTGAGACGAATGCTGAGATTTATTCGACAGGCGACATTTCCAGTCGTTGGCAAATTCGTCTGGCAAGATAAGCTGCGTGTCCTTCCAATCAGCAGTCGGAGAACCAGTTGCCCCGCGGTTGGAATTCTTACCTGCCGTGAGGCGATAAAAGTGCCGCGGTACAACGCAAATCGCCGTTTGATTTTCCCATCGCCGCGCGAAGGCCAGTACATGCTCGGCTTCGGCGCCGGTTGCCGTCAAGGGAATGTACTCGCCAAATGTGAAGACATTTGGCAAATCGCGACGAAGGTTAAGCGCGCTGGTGGTGATCCACAGCTTAATATCGGGGTCAGCCCAGCGAGCGGACAAATCTCGCGTGAATTTCGCAGGATCTTTTTCGGCGGCCGACCACAGGTTCTTAAGTCGATGGCGGCGGTCATCGTAATCGACCGGCCGGCGATTATCGGGATCGACCAGATTGAAGTCCCACAGATCGGTGCCGCGATAAAAATCGGGCATGCCAGGCAGCGTCGATTTTAGTAGCAGTTGAGCCAGTGAATTGACGAACCCAGCGTTCGCAATCTTGGCGACGAACGCCGAAAGGTCATCGGAGAATTCCTTTTGCGCTGCTTCGAACAGTGCGGTTACAAAATCACGAATCGCAGCTTCATACGTTTCGTCGGGATTCATCCACGATGTATGAAGCTTGCCTTCCCGCATCGCCTTTTCCAAGTAGCGAAGAATGCGGTCGCGATACGTTTCGCGATCAGCGTCGGTCAGTGGCGTGAGTGGCCAGGTGCCGATGAGCGTTTGATAAATGAAATATTCATCGTTCGGCGTGGGGACCGGTTCGCCATCTAGCTCGCTGAGCAACGGGCGATTCAACTTCTGCCAGCGGGCGAAGGCTACGACCCATTCCTCCGAGGCTTCGCTGAGCACGTGCAACCGAGCACGCATATCTTCGCCACGTTTGGAATCGTGAGTCGAGGTAGCGCACATCGAATGGGGCCAGGAACCCATACGATGCTGCATGAGGCGATGGAATTCGTCGACGGCGAGCGACTTGGCGTCGAGCTCGCCGCCGACTTCGTTGAGCGACGCCAGGGGGTAATAGCGGTAGAACGCAGTATCTTCCACGCCTTTGGCGGCGATCGGGCCGCTGACCTGCTGGAATTTGAGGGCGAACCGTCTACGCGCTTCGGCCTGATCCGAGGTGAGCGTCGGCGGATGCTCCAATAGCAAGATCGAGGCGATGAAATCTAATGCTGCGAACGACATCGTACGGTTGCGGCGCTTGGCCATGCGGACAGCGGACGTTACCGTGCGATAGTCGTTCTCGTCGATGTCCCAACTATCGTTCCGGGCGTAGGTGCGATAGACGGTCATGCTCGCAAGCACTTCGCGGAGCGCCTGGTGCAAAACGGGTTGCGTGAAGTCGCGCGAGGAACGGTGTTGCTGAGCAAGCCGATAAAGCTGAGCCGTGAGCATGTGAAGCTCGCTCGCCATTGTCGTGAGCAGCACGGTGCGGCGACTCTCATATACGATCTCGGCCGGTTTTGAGGACAACCCGCTGATGCGATCGTAGTTGGTGCGCAATTCGCTGAGGCCTTCGCCATCGACCTGCACTCGACCGATGATATTTAGCAGGTCGTAACCTGTCGTACCTGCGATATCCCAACTCTGCGGCAACGGTTCGTCGCCGCAGAGAATTTTTTCGGCGAGAACGTAAATCGATCGGGCACCGTCGACGCTGTTGGATTGCGATGAGCGGTAAAGCGCTTGCAAGTTTTTGAAATAGGCTTGCGGATCGCGGAGCCCGTCGGGATGATCGATTCGCAGCCCGGTAACCCAACCGGCTTCGAGCAGGCGAGCGACGAGTCGATGCACGGCATCGAACACGCGCGGGTCTTCCACGCGAATCGCCGCGAGGTCGTTCACATCAAAAAAGCGCCGATAGTTGATTTCATCCGAAGCGACGCGCCAATACGCTAGGCGATACCATTGCTCGTCGAATAAAACTTCGAGCTGATCGAAGCTTTTTGGTTCCCCCTTCTGACCGTTGATTTGGGCGAGCGCATGATCGAGGGCCGTACGCACATTGGCTGAAGCGCCGACCAATTGCTCAAGGCGGAAGGCCGCGATCTTTTGCTCGCGGTAACGATCGTCCATCGAAATCGCATCGCGGCGGGAGCCGACCGGCAGATTTCGCAGCTGCGTAATAATACTGTGGAGTTCGTTTCGATCGGCACTGGCAGTCGGGCTGGCATCAGCGGAAAGGGACTCATCGGCGAGAGCGAGTTCGAGCACCCGCGGCCAGGATGGCGGCGCGAGCGGGAGGCGTCGTGGCCCATACTCGAGCTGCAAGCGACGCTCTCGATAAATGACCCGCAGATCGCCGTTTTCCAGAACTTTTCCGAAAGGCTCCCCTAAAAACGGCAGCAGGATTTTATTGGCCAGCGCGGCCGTCGGGGGCTGCCATTCGATGTCGAAGAAGTCGGCAAAGTACGAGCCCTCGCCATTTTCAAGCACATCGAGCCACCATAAGTTACCCGGGTCGTTGATACCCATGTGGTTTGGCACCACATCGAGTAAAATCCCCATCCCCAATTCGCCTGCGGCCGTGGCCATTCGCGAGAACGACTGCAGGTCGCCGATTGCAGGATCGATTGCGCCGTGATCGACGACATCGTAACCGTGGCTGCTTTCGTCGCGAGCGTGGAATAGTGGCGAGAGATAGATATCTGAGATTCCCAGCTTGTGCAGATAGGGCAGGAGGCCCGTCACCTGACTGAGCGTTCGGTCGGCGCCGAGTTGCAGTCGGTAAGTCGAAAGCGGAATGCGGTTGAATTTGCTGGTCGGCGCTGACGTCGTGACTTTGGGTGCGGTAAGCTCCGTCATTTGCCGGCGCGTTTCAAGCTGGGAAGTTGGGTGGTTGATTCCGTCCATCGGTCCTCACGGCATAGAATATGCAAAAGCCGTGAGAGAAAAGGCGATGCCAAAGCAAAGGATATGCCAAATGGTCATACACTCCAAGGATCAAATTCCGGCACTCCCTGGTGCGACAATCGCCGACGGCGGCGTTCATTTCCGAGTTTGGGCCCCCGAACGGAATTCGGTCTCCCTGGTGTTGGTTGACTCAGATGGACGTGAACTGCGGACCACGAAGCTCGACCGCGCTGGCGGCGGGTTTCTGCACACATTCATGAACGCTGTCGGACCAAATGCGCTGTATTTCTACCGATTGGATGATGATTCTTACAAATATCCCGATCCTGCATCCCATTTTCAGCCGCATGGTGTTTTCGGTCCTTCGCAAGTCGTCGATCACAGCAAATTTCAGTGGACGGACGACAACTGGCGCGGCGTAAAGCTCGCTGGGCAGGTGATGTATGAGCTTCACGTCGGCACGTTCACGCCGGAAGGTACATGGCGCGCGGCGATGGAAAAGTTGCCGAAGCTTCGAGACATCGGCGTTACGACACTCGAAGTGATGCCAGTTGCGGCATTTCCGGGAGAGTTCGGTTGGGGCTACGACGGCGTATTTTGGTATGCGCCAACGCAACTATATGGTACTCCGGACGATTTTCGCACGTTCGTTGATCGAGCACACGAGTTGGAACTCGGCGTAATTCTGGATGTGGTCTACAACCATTTCGGTCCCGCCGGAAATTTCACCGGGCAGTTCTCCGCGCACTATTTATCGAAAAAGCATCACACCGAATGGGGCGATGCCATCAATTTCGATTCGGACGATTGCGGGCCGGTGCGAGAGTTCGTCGCCGAAAACGCTGCGTATTGGGTTCGTGAGTTTCACATCGACGGCCTGCGACTCGACGCTACGCAGGCGATCGTCGATGACTCCGAGGAACACATCATCGCCAAATTGACGCGCGCGGCGCGCACTGCCGCGAGCGGTAAGTCGATCGTCGTCTTCAGCGAGGACGAAAAAAATCGCTGCTTTCAGGTGCGACCGCACGCAGCAGGCGGCTGGGGCACCAATGGATTATTTAACGACGATTTCCATCACGCTTGCCGGGTTGCCGCCACGGGCAGCTCGGAAGGTTATTACCGCGATTACACCGGTTCGCCGCAAGAACTGATCTCGTTGATTCGCTACGGCCATTTATATCAAGGGCAGTGGAATCCGCGGCAAGGTCGCATCCGCGGTTTCCCGACCGAAGATATTGCCGCGCCGCACCTGATCCATTACTTGCAGAATCACGACCAGGTCGCCAATTCAGCGCGCGGGTATCGCACGCATTTGCTCACGTCGCCGAGTCGGCATCGGGCACTCACTGCCCTGCTCTTGCTGGGGCCGGAAACACCCATGCTATTTATGGGGGAAGAATTCGGTGCGTCGAACCCCTTCCTCTATTTCGCTGACCATGAGGAGGATCTCGCGCAGCTTGTGAATAGTGGCAGGCGGGAGTTTATGCACCAGTTTCCGCGGATTAAATCGCTGGAAGACGTGCCGGTGCTGCGCGATCCTTCGGATAAAGAAACGTTTGCTCAGTGCAAAATGAATTGGGACGAGTGGGAAACGAATTCGCCGATGGTTGAGCTGCATCGCGATCTGATTCAACTTAGGCGCGAAGATGCCGTCATCGCGCGGCAAGACCGGTTTGCGATACAAGGCTCGGTGATCGGCCCCGAAGCGTTCGCCCTGCGGTGGTTTGGCGGCGATGGCGATGATCGCCTCGCGCTGTTCAATCTGGGGCGTGATGTGGATTGTCACCCGATTGCGGACCCGATGCTCGCCGCACCGTTTGGTCGGCAGTGGGAGATG
>DATBAY010000515.1:0-7439 GCA_036271295.1 Lacipirellulaceae bacterium
CATGTTGCTAATCGAGTAGTTTTTGCTCATCCACTCCTGAGCGTGTGTAATTGACTGCTGTATTTTCGCGGCGCTCGCGCGCTGTGGTCGAAAGTGTCTGACCTCGCCGCTTTTGCCGGCCTCAACGATTGGCCGGAGCGCTGCGGGAAGGTTGCTAGTTGAGTTCTCCGCTGATTTATCTGGAATGCCTTTAGGGTGCATGCCGAACAGGTCGGCGCAGATATAGGTGCTGCCGAGTCCAGCGGCCAACATCGAGCAATTTGTTTCGTTTTGCGGCACCGGCGCCTCCGTTGGCGCGACCTGTCCTTGATAGCCCCAGACACCCTCGGGCGATTGAGTCTTCAGTAACCAATAGGCAACGTTGTCTAGGGAACTGCCGTCGATGCTGAAACCTCGGCGATTGGCCTCCCAATACGACAACGTCCCGTATTGAGTTTGCGAAGTATCGCCCGACTGCAATTCGTTGTAGCCCCAACCGCCGTTTTCCTTCTGTCGTTTCTTCAGTATGTCGAGGTACCACTCGATTTCGCGGGCGTATTTTTGAGGCGACAATTCGCAGAGAAAGATGATCGCGAGGCCGTTGCTGTAGACGTCCAAAGGCGATTCTGTGGCCTTGGCGCGAGTTTGCGCCGCGCACGCTTCGACAGCCCGCGTAACCAGCGCATGCTCCGGTTTGCCCGCCTTCAAGAACGCGAGCGCTATGAGGCATTTGCCGCCAAGCCTGTTGGCGTTGGGCTCGTCGACGGGCTTTTCGAGAAACGCCAAACCAGCATTGATAAGCTTCTGAACTTCCGGACTTTCGGGCCGGACACCGGCCCGCGAGGGCTCCGTAGCGCTGAGAAATATCGCCAGTGCGCCGAGCAGAAGCGCGCAGCCGCGGAAACTTCGCCGGTGGCGGCTCGCGTTGGGAGAATCGCTGCGCATTGCCTCTCCGCTGCCATTTACAGTGGGGCGGTTTTCCTTATTATGGAGGCTACTGGACAGGTAGCTCAGTTGGTAGAGCACAGGACTGAAAATCCTGGTGTCGCCGGTTCGATCCCGGCTCTGTCCACTCTAATCATACCAGCCCCAACAAGGGCGGGTTCTCGGCCGACTTCTGGCTTGGCGGGTTGCCCAGGACGGCCGCTGGTTCCTTTCGCGAGGCGTGAGGGAATGCCGGTCACTGGCAAGCGTTGCAAATGGCACCGTGTTGCCCGCGCGCTACGCTTACTGTGCTGGGTCGGATGCTTCTCCGCTGCGGCAGCCACACGCGGGAACGAATGGACCCGCCTTTCACCGATTCCTAACGCTCAAGGCCTGGCGGGCGCATTCGCCGGCGTGAGCAGCGGCGTTCTGCTTGTTGGGGGAGGGACGAATTTTCCTAACGACGGGGCTGCCGCGGCTGGCAATAAAGTTTGGTATCGAGATGTGTACGTGCTAGAAAGTCCAAATGCACGGTGGCGCACAGTAGGAAAACTGCCACGACGGCTCGCTTATGGTGTTAGTGCCTCGTACCGAAATCGAATCGTGTGCGTCGGGGGCAGCGATGAACGCCAGCACTTTGCCGAAGCATTTCAGCTTGAACTGCGTAACGGCGTGCTTGTGACGACGGCCTTACCCCGGCTGCCTCACTCACTAGCCAATGCGTGCGGGGCAATGGTCGGCAGCAGATTGCTCATCGCCGGCGGTATCGACGAGCCGGGCTCAACTCAGGCCTCGAATTCAGTGTTGAGTATCGACTTGTCAGAAGCGCAGCCGCGTTGGAAGACCGAGGAATCGTTGCCTGGTAGCGGCAGAATCTTATCTATCGCGGCAGGGAATGAATCTTCATTCTGGGTGTTCGGAGGCGCGAGACTTGTTGCCGGCAAGAATGGGAAGCCCCAGCGAAACTATTTGCGAGATGCCTACCAGTACGATCTTGGTAAGGGCTGGAAGCAGATTGCGGAATTACCGCGTGCTGCCGTCGCGGCTCCTTCGCCGGCGCCATGGTTCGAAGACTCTATTTATGTCTTGGGTGGGGACGACGGAACGCAAATCGATGTACCGGTCGCCGAGCATCGCGGGTTCAGTCGAATGTCTTTTCGTTACGATCCGAGCGGCGGGAAGTGGTTCGAGGCGGGCGGGCTACCCGCGCCGCGCGTCACGACACCATGTGTTAAGTGGGGTGACTCCTGGATCGTGCCGAGCGGCGAGGAACGCCCGACGATTCGATCGCCCGAGGTTTGGAGCTGGACGCCAGCGAAATAACTTACATGCGTAGCGGAGACGGGCCACGATCGGCGAGTCGCAGCGCGTGGCTTGTCGTCGCGCTGCTAATGCCGGTGGCGCTGCTCAACTATCTCGACCGGCAGATGCTGGCATCCATGAAGTCGTCGGTGATGGCTGACATTCCGACAATTGCCACCGAGGAAAACTGGGGCTTGATGCTTGGCCAGTTTAAATGGGTGTACGCAGTTTTCAGTCTGCTGGGCGGATATCTGGCGGATCGGTTCAGCCGCCGCTATGTCATTTGCTCGAGCGTGATCGTATGGTCGGCGATCACCTGGCTGACGAGTGCGGCGACGACGTTTCACGAACTCTTGTGGACGCGCTCGCTGATGGGAATTAGCGAAGCGTTTTATATTCCCGCGGCGCTCGCGCTTATTGCGGACTACCACGCGGGTGACACCCGATCCAGGGCCATCGGCTTACATCAAATGGCGATTTACTGCGGCGTCATACTGGGCGGCTTCGCCGGTTACCTGGCCGACGCACCCACCTTCGGTTGGCGTTTTGCATTCGAGGTCTGCGGCATCCTCGGCATTGCTTACGCCGCACCGTTGTGGGCATTACTGCGTGATAAGACAAGCGGTATCGATGTCGCGGAGGCGAAATCGAGCAGCGGAAATGTGATTCAGCTCTTGTCGAACCATTCGTTCATTCTGCTGGTGCTGTATTTCACATTGCCGGCGATTGCAGGCTGGGTCGTACGGGATTGGATGCCCGCTATTCTCAAAGAGAATTTCCACCTCGCACAAGGCCCGGCGGGTGTGGCGGCGACGTTGTCATGGCAATTGGCCGCGATCGTCGGCGTGATCCTGGGTGGATGGCTTGCGGATCGCTGGATACGCAGCAGTCGCCGGGGAAGGATTTACGTTAGCGCCCTAGGCATGGGGATGATCGCGCCAGCGATTTTCGGCGTGGGGAGCGCCACATCGCTTTTCGCGGCGGTTGCGTGCCTTGCGCTGTTTGGAATCGGTTGGGGATTCTTCGATTGCAACAACATGCCGATCTTATCGCAGATCGTTCAGCCTCAACTTCGTGCAACGGGCTACGGAATCATGAATTTCGCGAGCATCAGCTGTGGGGGACTCGCCGACTGGTTCTTTGGTCAGCAGCGCGATCAAGGTGTGGGCCTGAATATGATTTTCGCTTCCTTCGCCGGTATTGGGCTAACGTCCATCGTGCTCGTCCTATTGATCCGTCCCAAATCGGAACTCGAAAGCGCGACGGCGACAAATGCAAAGGTCCCTGCCGAAGCCGGCTAGACCGTGCCGTGGACGACGAAGAAAAGTAGCCCCAAGTAGTGGCAAGCACTGCCGCTAATCACGCACAGGTGCCAGATCGCGTGAAAATGCTTCACTTGCTCGTCGTACACGAGGAACAACGTTCCCACGGTGTAGAACACGCCGCCAGCGATGATTGCGTGAACGCTTTGCGGCGCGATTTGGTACATGATGGGGAGCGAAACGATCGGTATCCATCCCAACATTACGTAGGAGGCTACTGAAACAGCTTCCACACGGTGGGCAAAAAAGACCTTGGCACAGAAGCCGACGAGGGCCACGAACCACATTCCGGCCAGCAGGGCGTTCCATATCCAGCCGTGCAAGTAGGCGATCGAATACGGCGTGTAAGTTCCAACGATCAGCACGTAAATAAACGCCTGGTCGAGTTGTCGGAAAAGCGACTTCCAACGCACCGTGGTAGCGCTATGCGACAGGGTGCTCATCGCATAGACCGCAAGCAGACTTACCAGATACGCGCCACAGCCGACAGTGAGGTCGGTCTTTCCCGTGGCGAGCACGGCGGACATCAGAACCAGCGAACCGGCCGCGGCTACTGCGAATCCCAAGCCGTGCGTTACGGCGTTAACCAATTCCTCGGAAGAGGTACGCCGCCAGGCGGGATAGTCGGGTCGGATGTGGGCGTAATTTTCCATCGACGGTCGCAGTCCGAATCGAATAAGCCAGAACGTGGTAAGGGACGCCGGTTCACTCTCGTTTTCGACTATCGCTTTGCGGAAATTTGCGATAATAATCTTGGCGCGATGGAGCCCACTTCATCGACAAGGTTTGTTCAACCATCAGCAGGCGCGTAACGCGACGCGGCGGGGAAAAAATGTTGCGGTTGTCGACGCTTTAATGAAAGTATGCGGGTGCTAGCTGCGTGACGGAAGCCGTTTATGACGTGATTGTGGTGGGCGCGGGGGCTGCCGGACTATTAGCGGCTGCGCGGTGTGCCGAGCGCGAATTGCGAACGGTACTTGTCGAAAAAAATCGCAAGCCGGGCGTGAAAATCTTGATGTCCGGTGGAACTCGCTGCAACATCACGCACCATTGCGATGTGGCAGGCATCATCGCTTCCTTCGGTTCGGCGGGCTCTTTTTTGCACTCGGCGTTGGCGGCGATGGGGCCACGTGAATTAGTCGAGCTCTTTGAGGCCGAGGGATTGGCAACCAAAGTTGAAGCCGGCGGGAAGGTGTTTCCAAAAAGCGACCGCGCCGCGGACGTGCTAGAGGCGTTGCTGCGCCGGCTGCGAAGGAGTGCCGCGGAGCTTGCGCTCGATGAGCCGGTTAGCGGTGTGAATAAGGTGTCAGCAGGCTTCGAGGTTTCCACAAATCGTCGCACGCTGCTTTGCGAGAAGCTGATCGTTACAACAGGCGGTAAGAGTTATCCCGGATGTGGCACGGTTGGGGATGGATATCGCTGGCTGGCAGAGTTAGGCCACACCATTCGCAAGCCTCGCCCTGCCCTGGTGCCGCTCACTACGGATGAAAAGTGGATTCACGATTTGGCCGGCGTGACCTTGCCAGATGTCTCGCTTCAGGTCGTCGAGCGAAATACTTCGGTGGCGACAGGCAAGCGACGGCGAACGGGGCTGCCGCCGGGCGTGCTCATTGAGAGGCGTGGCTCGCTGCTCTTCACGCACTTCGGGCTCTCAGGGCCAGCGGTGCTGGATGTGAGTCGCGCGGTGACCGGCTTCGCGAATCTAGAATCTACATTGCTCAGGATAGATTTTTTGCCCGCCATCTCGCTCGCGGGTTTGGACACTCAATTGAAGGTCGCTGCAGCAAACGAAGGGAAGCGCTTGGTCGCAAGTTGGTTGAATGAACAACTACCGCGGCGATTAAGTGATGCCCTGCTGGCATCAGCGAATGTTCCAGGCGACCGCCGGCTCGCTGAGTTCTCCAGCAACGAGCGGCAGACGGTTCTTAATCGAGTAAAGCGGTGCGAGATATCGGTTAGCGGCAGTCGAGGTTTTGAGAAAGCGGAGGTTACCGCCGGCGGTGTCGCGCTCGACGAGGTAGATTCGCGCACGATGGAGAGCAAATTGGTTCCGGGTCTTTATTTGGCAGGAGAAATCCTCGATCTCGATGGATTTATCGGCGGCTACAACTTCCAGGCGGCATTCAGCACCGCGTGGATCGCGGGAGAAAGTGTTTAAAAACACGCCCCTCGCAAGATTCGCCGGCTATCAATTGTTCGGCGGGACGTCGGCCGTCTTTTCGGTGGGCGAAGTTAGCTGCTCGGCGCGAATGCGGTTGCCTTGCTGTTGCGGAGACGGCGTATTCTTGAGGAGTTGTGCGGCATCATCATTCTTATGCTCCGCCTCGTAACTTCGGGCGAGGTTGTAACGCGCGCCGGTGTACCACGGCGACAAGCTGGCGTTCAATTCAGGCCGAGCGAACCAATTAGCAGCCACGCCATATTTGCCATCGTCGAACGACAGCAGACCGAGCCAGTACGTGGCATCCAGCTTCGCCTCGGCATCAACGCGCTGCTTATCGGGTGGTGATTTTGCAATTTCTGTCTCGCGCGGGCGAACACTCTTGCTCATGTAGAGCTTTACCGCCTCCTGGTGATCGTCCAGCGCTTCGCCGCCTGGCGTCGTTGCAGCCTTGCGCCGGCCTTGGAAATGGCGAGTCCGAGCATTCCAAAGTGCGGGGCGCAGGGCAAATGGTTCGAAGGCCAATGCTTCTTGGTGCCGGGCCGACCTGCCAAGACTCAGCTGATCGCGCATCGTGCGAAAAGGCACCTCCCATAGTGAAACTGAACCGATCCCCGAGACGGACTTCAATTGATCCGCGACGTCGTCTGCGTTTACCGTAAGCCCGAGATGATCCTCGCCCGGGAGGCCCGCCTCAAGCTGAGCGGCTCGCAAAGTCAGCTGAAAGGGGTCCGCAACGATATATGCTTGGGCTTGTTTCGCAAGCTCCGAAGTCAGCGGGTATGGCGTGCCTTCGACGTCGAGCTGTCGCAGCAACGAATCGTCGTTCGCTATTTGTTCGAGTGTCGCCACACCATTTCGCTGCGGTCCGGGCAGCGGCAATCCGAGCCGCATATCGAACAAGTAGAGCTGCTTTTTGGAAATCAGCGCTACCAACCAATGCTGCGGCGCGTGCGAAGACGCGTGCTTTTCAGCCGCGGATTTCTCTGAGCCAGCATCATCGGGAAAGTCCAACACGACAACGTTCAAACCTTGTTGGCGACACAGACCTGCGAAAACCCACGCTCGCTGCTCGGCACTGCCGCGCCCGTAGAGCAGCGTATGCCAAGGCCGATGTGGCGTTGCTTTCTCGTCAGGCTCGAGTTGAATATTGCGGATCGTCCAATCGAAGAGCGCGGTCGCGCGGCTCAGATCATCGAAGCCATCGCCATGCGCCCAGCGCGAGATATCGTGCAACCAGACTGATTCTTGCAGCGTGCGGCCATCTTGCGGTTTAAACAACTTCGCTCCCATAGCTTCGGCGGAAATTAGTGGAGCGATCGCGGGATCTGACTTAAGATCCGCCGGCAACGTGTCCAACAGAGGGGAGCGTTTCCACCCAGTGGGGATGTTTGATTGGCGGATCCACTGATTGAGCCAAACCATGATTTGGGTGAGCACGGCCTCATCTGGAGCGGGCTCCCAGCCAAGCGCGGGCAACCGGCGCTCATCATAGACCACAAGTTTTTCGTTGATTTCCTCAAGGCGTTGGTCCACATTCCGCCAGACTTCGATCTTCGCCGGATAATCGATCTCCTGGTTCAAGCCGTGCTCGATAAGGAGCGTGTTGTCATCGATCACTTGCGCGATTTTAAGATTCTTCGGTTTCTGCCGCGAAAGACCGCTGCGTCGGCTTTCCTCGTCGACAGTCTCGTCTTCGAGCACGAAGTATTTGAGATAGTAACCGGCGGCAACACCCAGGCTGCGGAAAC
>DATBAY010000516.1:0-5676 GCA_036271295.1 Lacipirellulaceae bacterium
CCAGTCGTTACGCCGATCGTCGTGCTCGTGTTGGCCGAGGTCTGCACATTACCGAAGTCGTACCAACCGCTGCGCGCCGGGTCGGTGTAGCTCTTAACAAGCGAATAACTTGGTTGGTCATCGAAATTGCCAAAATAGTAGTCTGCCGCCCGGCTTGGCAAGGGTCCGATCGTCCAAAACATCAGCATGCCAATGGTGGCAAGTCCGATTCTCTTTCGCATATTCATAGTTGCACCTGTTCTAGAAGAAAAAACACCCCACTACTTCGCGGGGCCCGCACCTGGTTGCTTCTTCGCTTGCAATTGCTCCTGATACTTGGCGTCGTCAAGGTCCTCGACTTTGCCGTTGGTAAAACCCACTTGCTTCTTTCCGGCCTGCCCCTCTTTTTCGAATACGACCGCTAGCCGTGACATTGGCCCGCCACTTTGCCCGTACTTAATTTCAAATGGCTGACCATCCCTTTCCGATACGAATAAGTCATCCACCTTATTGGGGTCGACCCGCATCATTTCCAACCGATGCGCAGGCATGCCGTTCTTGATGAACGTCTTGAACTCCGCTTCATCCTTCGGCCCGTTGGAGCCGTTACGCATCTGGTGCGCCATGTAAAGATTCGAAAGCTGCTTGATTCGTGTGTTGTTCATCGCGCCGATCCGACTCGCGGGATCATCGCGCGAACAGCCAATGCCCACGATCCCGAGCGCAAAGATCGTGACGATCGACCACTTCCATTTAAACGTGTTTTTTCCCATCCTTACTCGGCGAAGAATCACCCTGGGGCTTAGTAGGTTCCATCTTGAATCGTCAGGCCATCGTCGCGGCAAGCCAGACGAAACAGAATGCCGCCCATCGTGTTGTCCACATCGTAGCTAATCAACCTCACCGAGCCGTCACCAAAGACTCCGAAGAACCCGGCCGAATGAGCGGAGCCAAATCCCTGATCGTTATTGTTCGGAGAATTTGACCGACCGCCCGTGTCTGCACTATCCGGGAGTTGGTCTGGACCGTTACCGCGCCCCAGCGTCCCGTACGTGCCGGCTCCGGGAAAGGCCGTTCCGCCGTCGCCGGAAAGACTTCGCATATTCGACCGCGCGGCCGGGTAAGCCCAGCCCGGCATATCGCTCCAGCCCTCGTCCCAATTGCTGGGTCGGTATCTCCCAACCCAAACCGCTTTTTCCATGATCGCGACGGTTTTTGACGTGCCGTCGGTTACATCCTTGGCGCGAACCGTCTTCCACCGGTCGTATGTTGTGCCGGTGAAGTGCCCACCTTTGCCGATGATCCCCCGCCATTCAAAATTCTTAGCGAGTGCAACTAGCGCGGGGGCATTGGCGGTTTCGAAATTGTTGTGTTCTTCCGCGTCCGTAAAGTAACCGAAGATGACTCCGGCATAGTCGCTAAGGAATGGAACCCAGCCGTCCGGTGTCGTGCCAAATCGCTGGCCGCGCGATGGGCAAGAGTAAGCCGGCACTACCATTTCTCCCAGCGCGCGGTTATTCAACTCGGGCACCTCTTCCATGCCACGATGCGACTTGGCAGCGTCGTAGATCGTGCTTTCTTCCATGTACGGCAGAATCTGAAATCCCCATCCAAACCGTTCGAAACCAGCGGTCGCGCCGACCTTGGGATCCGTGTAGTAATAGTCGTCGCTATTCGTTCCGGCGCTGGGGTACGACTTCTTCGCTTCGTCGTAGTTCAACACCGCCACGCCGATTTGCTTGAGATTGTTCTGGCATTGCAAGCGTCGCGCCGATTCGCGCGCCGCTTGAATGGCGGGCAACAACAACGCGACTAAGATCCCGATAATCGCGATCACCACGAGAAGTTCCACGAGTGTGAAACCACCGGGCTGAGAGTTACGCCTTCGATTCACGCCCAACCTCGCGCTCATCGGTATTTCCTGGAAACGAACCGCTTTCAAAACCTAGGCGCGGCCGCGAGTAAAACGCCGCCGCACCACTTGCCACCGGTGCCAAAATCACGCAGAAAAGAAAATTTCGCCGTATTTCAAGTGCGATTTTGCGCCAGACGCAGCCTCTCATCTTAATAGTTGAATTCAATCGCAGATACACGCAGACGCGAAAAACAATTCCGCTTTTGCGACAGAAGCCGCAAATTCTGACCGACAAGATGCTTTTCCCGAGCTTTTTCGCATCCATTGGGTCGCCAATTTACCCCCTACGCCCGCGACGCCTTCCCGTTCACCGTTGAACGAACTCGAAGCATGGCGGCGAGCCGAATCCAGGCCCCTGCACAATGTCGCAAACAAGCATAAATCTTCTGCATTTCAACACGCGAAATTGACAGGCTTCTTCGTGTGGATTTCCCTTGCACATGGATCGCCAACTTGAAGAAGGCCCACTGCGATTGCTCCGTCTCCCAGGCTGGACAATCGCCGGCGGGGCATGCGCGCCGCGCTACGATTCGATGCCTATTTCGACATCACGGCGCGCGTGCTTCGCCACCCAGAAAACCACCGATGCTGCAAGACTTTTGTGAGGCGAGACAGTAAAACAAAACTGTAAATTCGTGGTGAGCCACTTTGGGTGACTCGGCGGATTCCGTTTCGGCTATTCGATCATCAACAGGCGCCGTCCATGGAATTTCGATCTCATCAAAAAACCGATCGCGCAACACACCTTGTCAGGCTCGCCAGCGTCTGCTTCCTCGCAGCGAGCGTCTGTTGCGCGCCGCTCTGCTTCGCCGCGCCGCAACTCAAGCTCGTCCCCGATCACAAATCGGGCATCTACCAAATCGGCGAGACGGTCGGTTGGAACGTAGAATCTGCCGACGACGGCGCCGATGCCAAAGCCTCGTACAAGTTCACCGCCAAGAAAAACAATTCGGACGTAATCAAGACCGGCGAACTCGATCTGGCCTCCGGCAAAGCTCGCATCGAGCTACCGGGGACGGAGCCCGAGATGATTTACGTCGCGATCAAACCCGCGAACGAAAGCGGCAGAGATCTGCCTGCTGCGGTCGCCGGCGCTGCCGTCAGCCCCGATCAATTGAAGCCCGCCGCCACGCGGCCCGAGGACTTCGACGCCTTCTGGTCCGCCAAGATCGAAGCCCTCGAAAAAGTCCCCGCTAACGCTGTCCTCGAAACAGGCGACGCGGCCGCGCCGAACATCGAATACGCCACCATCACGATGGATAACTTCGATGGCTCGCACATCCATGGCCAACTCGCAAAGCCCAAGAAAGAAGGCAAGTTCCCGGCCGTGGTCCTTTTTCAATGGGCAAGTCCACCCTATCCATTGCAAAAATCCTGGGTGACGAGTCTCGCCGCGCAAGGCTGGCTCGCCCTGAACATCGAACCGCACGATGTGCTCCCCGACCAACCGAAGTCGTACTACGACGCCCTTCCCGACAAGATCAAGCACTACGAATCGATCGGCAACAACGACCGCGATCACAGCTACTTTGTCCGCATGTATGTCGGCGATTACCGCGCGCTCGATTACATCGTCGATCGCCCCGACTGGGATGGCAAAACGCTCCTCGTCATGGGCACCAGCATGGGCGGCCAGCAAAGCCTTTGTGTGGCCGGCCTCCATCCAAAAGTCACCGATCTCATCGTTAACGTCCCCGCAGGTTGCGACACCAATGCCCCGCTCCACGGCCGGCAATCAAGCTACCCATTTTTCCCCTCCAACGAGCCGAAAATCATGGAAACCGCGCTCTATGTCGACCCGGTCAACTTCGCGCGCAACATCCACGCGAAGAGCATGGTCGCGATGGGCTTCGTCGACACGATCTCCGCTCCGGCAGGAATATGGACCGCCTTCGACCTCATTCCCGGCGAAAAAGAAGCCGTGCCGATGATCGACTCACCGCACAATCATCAAGCCACGCCGGAACAACAGCGCCCTTACACCGAACGCTCCGCTGAGTGGCTCGCCGCGCTCGTCGAAGGCAAGCCGGTGCCGCCGCACGTTGCAACGCCAACCAAAGCGGCGTCGGCGGACACCTCCGACGATCATCAGCAAATGATGAAGCGACTCGGTATCACTTCCCTGAGAACGGGAGCCGATCCCAAAAACCCCAACACCTTCGATGAATCATCCGCAAATCGATATAAAGATTCCCTCCCCGATGCTCTTAACACGAAGTCCGGTGAC
Organism: Lacipirellulaceae bacterium; assembly: GCA_036271295.1. Lineage (GTDB taxonomy): Bacteria > Planctomycetota > Planctomycetia > Pirellulales > Lacipirellulaceae > JABDGM01. The sequence goes on from DATBAY010000516.1 coordinate 4,122, forward strand.
CGCGTGAAGTCAGCTGCGGATTGGCCCGCTCGCCGAGCCGAAATCGTCGAGGACTTCGAACGCGAAATCTATGGCCGCATTCCCAAGAACGTGCCTTCCGTTAAGTGGCAAGTCACGTCTACAACAAAGGGCGCCACCGCCGGCCAACCAACGATCACCAAAACGCTTGTCGGCCATGTCGACAACCGCGACTACCCGCAAATCGCTGTCGACATCAACGCGACCTTCACCGTGCCGGCGGATTCTAGCGCCCCGGTGCCTCTCGTAATTGTATTTAGCCGCGCTTTCCGCGGCCAACTTCTCGCCGGCCGACCAGGTGCGACCATTTCGTTGCCCGACGAAGCGCTCAAACGCGGCTGGGGGTACGCGCTAATCGATACCGAATCGATTCAACCCGACAATGCAACCGGCCTGCGCTCGGGAATCATCGGGCTCACCAATCGCGGCGGCGAGCGCAAGCCCGACGCCTGGGGCGCGCTCCGCGCCTGGCAGTGGGGCGCAAGCCGCTTGATCGATTACTTCGAAGCCAACGCCGACGCTAACGTCGACCCGAACAAAATCGGCATCGAAGGCGTTTCACGCTACGGCAAAGCCGCGCTCGTCACGGAAGCGTTCGATCCACGCATCGCCGTCGGTCTCATCGCCTCCTCCGGCGAAGGCGGCGCGAAACTTTACCGACACATGATCGGCGAAGCCGTCGAAAACCTCACCGGCGGCGAATCCTACTGGATGGCCGGCAACTTCCTGAAATACGGCGCCGATAAAGCCGAAGGCGGCGCGAAAACCACCGCCGACTTGCCCATCGATGCCCACGAGCTCATCGCCCTTTGCGCACCTCGACCGTGCTTCATCAGTTACGGCACCGTTGAAGGCGGCGACCCAAAATGGGTCGACGCCCATGGGAGCTTCATGGCCGGCGAACTCGCGTCGCCCGTTTACGCACTGCTCGGCAAACGTGGTTTCGGGAAGCCGGGAGACTATATAAATGAGGCGATGCCGCCCGTCGGCCAACTCGTCGGCAAAGAACTCGCTTGGCGACAGCACTCCGGCGGCCACGATGTCACGCCCAATTGGCCCAGCTTCTTCGAGTGGGTAGTTCAATACATTAAATCGCCAGCAAAAAAAGTCGCATCCACTTCAAGTTCGACCGACGCGACGGTCCAACCCATCGAACGCACCGACGCCAACTCACGCACCGCCCACCGCCAATTGGTCGAAAAGGCGCAGCAGGGTGGCATCGATCTCTACTTTGTCGGCGACTCGATCATTCGTCGCTGGGGTTGCACCGATAAACAGTACACCAACCTTCTAAAGAACTGGCAGCAAAACTTCTTCGGCTGGAACGCGGGCAATTTCGGTTGGGGTGGCGATACCACCCAAAACATCCTCTGGCGAATCAACAACGGCGAACTCGATGGCGTTCACCCCAAGGCCATCGTGATCCTGGCCGGCACGAACGATCTCGGCTCATCTACTCCCAACGAAAATGCCGCAGAGAAAGTTGCCGCTGGCATTCGCGTGATCATCGACGCCTGTCGCGCCAAAGCTCCCGAAG
>DATBAY010000517.1:0-5779 GCA_036271295.1 Lacipirellulaceae bacterium
ACATAGAAAATGCCGTCCGCCACGTTTCGCAGCGACAGACGCGGCCGACCCCCTTGGCGGCTCCGACGATACTTGGGCAGTAACAACTCCATCCGTTCCCACAATGCATCCGGCATCCGCCAGCCATCATCAACACAAGACCCCATCCAACATCCTCCTTGCGCGACCGTTTAACGTCTTCACAAGGTTTCTACGATTGCTAGCGACGGGATGGTTCTCGGATAAGCTCTTAATTGAACTGTTCCGGTGTTACCGGTTAGATTCCTTCTGGACTGTACCTGGAAAAATCAGATTCATTCAGAGTGAGAATTGTTTTCACTCCCATTCGAATCATTACAGAAACAAGTCTCGCGTCACGACCCTTGACGCCGAAGACTCCCAACTCTTCAATAATTCTTTTCCACCCGCCGTACGACGGTACCGGAAACGACCATAGTGTGGCAGTCGCCATGCTTACGACCCTTCGCTCGGTACAGAACCCCTTGCAAACGGTAAAAAATCACGTAATTTGTATCATCTAGTGAGCGCGCTGATTCGCACTCATTCCTATTCCAGGAAAGAGTTTCCGCACTTGGTTCGGACCCACTCTTAATCAGTAGGTTGTTGGTTCGAGTCCAACAGGGAGCACTGAAAGCACTAGCGGAACCCGGCGATTTTGCTTCGGCAAGAGCTACGGTCGAATTCAATAGTGTTACTTTCGATTTGAGTGGCTCGTTGCCTCACAAATGGAACCGCCAGGCTAGCTGATCGCGAAGTTATTCGCATCGCTCTGCCGCTGTTCGCGATGACAACCGAGGACGGACTACGGCTGCTCCTTCGTAGCGACCTCGCGTGCTTCGGCTGTTTTTAGCCTCGCCTCCGCGGCCTCAAGCAATTTCTTTGAATCGTCTCGTTGCCTGCTCGCTCGGTCGAAAAGCTCATCTCCAGAGGCGCGCATCTGTTGACGTGCGGCGAGGCTCGGGTCGGCTTTCTGCGCACTCAAGTGCTGATCGTACCATTTCGCGACAAGCGCCAAACACGTCGCGGCCAACGCCACCTGCATCGCTCGATAACCAAATCGGAGCCGCCCAAGGTTCATATCTCCTCACTTCTTCTGATTCTTTGCGTCACGTAACGTCGCTTCGATTTTTGCGGCACGCCCATTCAGTTCGCTCGCCTGCTGATTTAAGTGTTCCGTCTCGGTAAGAACAGTTTTCGTTGCCGCAAGTCGCGAATCAATCTCCGTTTGTAGCTGCTCGAGTACCCCTTGGTTGACTCCTCGAGCGTGAATCGACCAAATGCTCCACAGCCCGTTGGCCATCATCAGCACGCCCGCCAGGATCCCAGCAATTCCAAATCGAGTCCGCAGGCGCCGTTCTTCTTCCGACATTGGCGGTTCGCCCGCTGGCATTGTGTCATTCGCTACCATGCGTGGACCCCGTTACAAATTCGGTCGAACACTCACGAGTTACAATCGACGGCTGTTCGCATCATGCATCAAGTATATCAAGGCGTTTTCCCAACAGCTGCGAGACGCGGCTACCGGCGAACGAGCGATCAATCCTGCGATTCAACTACCGCAACAAACCCGCCGCCAGGCGCCATTTGAATAAGTAGTTTACCGTTGCGGTCAGTATCTGCTTTGCTAACGGTCACACGATTCGGCTTCGATTCATCCGTCGAGCCATCCGCAAAGATCGTTGCTCGAAAATTACCGGCCGAAAGAAAAGTGAGCGGAACGTTGATCTTTCGCGAGGTCCAATTCGTGATGCCGCCCAGATACCATTTTCGCCCGTTGCGGCGTGCCATCACAATATACTCGCCCGGATCGCCAGCCACGAACCGCGTTTCATCCCAAGTTGTGGGGACCTTCCGCAGAAACTCGAACCCATCTTGCCCTTCGTACGCGCTCGGCGCGTCTGCCACCATTGGCATTGGATTTTCGTAGACCACGTACAACGCCAGGCTGTAGCATCGAGTTCCCATGATGACCGGCAGGCGATTCCGCGGACGAAATTCGGCCCGCGACACCGATCGAAATCCACCCAAATGAAAATCCGTCGGGCCTGCCAGTGCTCGCGTATACGCTACGTCCACCGCATGCTGCGGCGTGCACAAATTGCTCCACTTCAAATACTCGAGATTCAGAACGCCCTCGCGATTGAACAGGTTCGGATACGTTCGCTGTTCCCCGCTGTATTTTGACGACCCATGAATTTGGATGTGCAGCTTATGCCGGGCTGCGCTCTCCATCATGCGATCGGTGAAGGCGAGCATCTCCTCATCGTCGCGATCCAGAAAATCGACCATCAGCCCCTTCACGCCCCACGCTTCGTAGTTAGTGAACGCCTCCTCTAAATGCTTGCTCAACGGCTTCCAATGCACCCACAGCCGAATGCCAACTCCCTTTGTCCGCGCGTATGCAATGATCGCTGGAAGATCTAATTCAGGTCGCGCGACGCGCACGTCGGCGTCGTCGCTCGCCCCTCCATAGTTTGTACTCGATTGCGGATACCAGGCGCGTCCGTCGCCATGCACCGAGTGATACGCGATTCCATTTTCAGCGCAGAAGTCGATGTATCGCTTATTCCGGTCGACGAAGACCTTCGTTTCATCTGACAGTTTGTAATCGTTTTCGAAATCCGCGTTCCACCAAGGGAAGTCGGTTTTGCCAGGGCGCGCCCACGCAAAATCTCCCTGCGGCGGATCGTTGAGGCACAACAGTACATTGCTCTCCAGCAGCTTGCCCGCCGAATCGCCGATCAGCACGACCCGCCAAGGACTCTCGACAGACGCATTCGCACGAACGCACAGGTCTTTTTGCCCCGGCAACGGAGACAGTCGGCACACAAAACTATTCGCACTCTCCGCGGGCCGCTCCAAATACATTCCCGCGAAATTACGAACACGACCCTCAGTAATCGCGGCCGCCGTGCCAGTTGGCCACGTCAGCAGCAACGGCATGTCCATCAGCCGGCCGCTCGGAATTTGATTCAGTGGCTTGTGCGAATAAAGCGCCTCGTGCGATGTCGTGAAGCTTTGAAGGTTGTCAAAAATTGCGTTCGGTTCGCCGCTGACATCGAACCGCGTCGCCTCATCCTCCACATCAACTTCCTGAAGATCAGCCCGTTGCGGCAATCGATACCGAAACGCCACGCCATCGTCGTACGCTCGCAGCTCAATCTGCCATTGAAGCTGCCCGCTCTCCAAATCGACGACCGCCGCCGAACAGCGATTCACCACCTCGCGTGTTTTTCCCCACGGCAGCGAAAACTTCTCATCAATCTTGGTGGACTGGATTTTTCGAATCTTTGCGTGATCACCAATTACACCAGTCGTAGCGAGTTTAGGCCCAATAATCGAAGGCCCCATCAACATCTTGCCGTCTCGCGCGATCTTAAATCGAACTTGGCCGGCGCCAGAACCTGTTTGCTCTAAGCTGATGGCAGTTCGTCCATCTGGAGATGTAACAGTTACTTCGGATGCCGACTTCTCGCCCTTCGTCGCCCCGTAAGCGCCCACAATTAGAATGACCGCTTGCAGCCAAACGCCTATAAGTACTGCTTTGAAGTTGTGCATCGCTGATTCCCAGGAATACTCTATCGTTTTTCGCCGCGTCGCCCTGCGAAGAACTCAGACAACAGCTTCCCACAACGCTCACCGAGCACACCCCCAATGACTTCCGCGCGGTGATTCAGTCGCGGATCATCGAGCAACCTAAAGAGCGTAGCTGCCGCCCCTGCCTTCGGATCGGCCGCGCCATAGACGACCCGTGGAATGCGCGCCAACACAATAGCGCCCGCGCACATGGGGCACGGTTCAAGCGTTACGTAGATCGTGCACCGCTCGAGCCGCCAATTCCCAAGTGCCTCCGCTGCTTGCGTAATTGCCAGCATTTCGGCGTGCGCCGTCGGGTCGCGAAGTTGCTCCCGTTGATTGTGTGCCGCCCCGATCACACGCGCCCCACTGCCATCTAGCGGCTCATGAACGATGATTGCCCCAATCGGCACTTCGTCCTCGCGCCCCGCCGCCTCGGCTTCCCGCAAAGTCTGCTCCATGTAGAATTCGTGGGCACTATCCGCCAGTGTCATTTTTGCCCTGAACCTCAGTGTTGCACAATCGTCACAGTCGGTAACTTCGCCACCGGTCGGCTCTGGACTAACCCGATCGTGGCACGAGTTGCCAATGTTGCGATTGTACAATCGTTGACGACCGCAGTCGCCGTAGTAGGCTTTCTAAAGGCCCGCGATTTCAACTACCGTGCGGGCGATAGGAGCACCGAAATGATCCGCCTACCGTTGGTTCTTTCCCTGTTGATTGCGTTCGGATTTCTCGGCGTCGCCGCTGCTGCAGCACCGCCCGCAATCGCACAGACCGACCGCCAACCAACGCTCGCGGAACAGGCGACGGTCCAATTCGACTTGGCGTTTCGCGGCAACCCAAATGAAGGTCAAGCGCGCATGCAGCGTCTTGAGGCAGTCGTGGCAGCTTGGCGGGCCGCATCTCGAACCGATGCAAACAACGAGCGTTTGAGTAATTGGCTACGAGCAGCGATCCGAGCTTCGATGCCCGGTTCGCATGACGAATTACCGGCTGCACCCACATTCGCCGATAACGCAGGCCGCGAAAAGCAACCAACGGTGAAAACAGCGCCGGCGAATGCGCATTCACCGGAGCCGACGATCGCCGCACCAGCAGCGAATTCAACGCACGACGCCCAGAATGACCCGTTCCAAGACGATCCGGCTGAAAAACAGGCGATGAAGTAACGACGCGAAGTCCTTACTTCTTCGCGCCTTTCGCACCAGCGGCACCGCCCTTTGCAGCGCCGCCCTTTGCGGCACCGCCTTTTGCAGCGCCGCCTTTTGCAGCCCCCCCGGCGGTTGTACCTGCGGCAGCGCCTTCGGCGCCTTCCTCTTCCTTCTTCTTTTTCTTCTTCTTCATCGTCAGCTTGCGCACCCGCACCTTCGGCAAGCCCAGTGGCGAATCGCCTTCTGTCCAGGCGTCGGCTTCCTGCAGCCGGGCAATCCGCTCGACACGCGTCAGCACGCTTCGATTGCGGGTCGCCCCGCGCTTCACTCGTAAACTCTTGTCGATGGTCATGCCCGAATCTCCAAACAAATCTCGCAATCTGGGGACCCATCAATATAAGGGACAGGCGGCCACGATCTCAAGGGCTGTTGAAGTCCTTATTCACCGTTGTTTGGCACGGTTTCCGCCAGTTCGCGTATTGAGCGCGATTCCGCCGACACGCTCGGGGGCGGCCGAGCAACCGAGCCCCCTTAGGTGAGAGGGGCCATCTGAACGAGCAGCACGACGGGAGCCGCGCCGTCACGGAACGCGTAGAGCTCCGAGCTATTTCAGTATTGATAATCCCTACGTGATCGACGCTGAACCCGAAGTTCGGGTCCGCTCCCACTGTTACTGCCGCCATTCGCCGCAGATTCCAAGCAGTATCAATCGCGAACATTGCCCAGCTTTGACGCCCGGCGTTAAGATCATGTGAGCGCAATAGCAAAAGTAGAAGCATTTCGTGGATTCACGTTTCTCTCGCCTACCTCCCTTCGCAGAGAAAGGTCCGGCCATGGCAACCGTAAATCGTCGTGCGTTTTTAGCTGCCACCGCGAGCGCCACCGCATTTGGCGCTACCGGCGCTCTTCGCGCCGCCGTCTCAAGCGATGGAACGCCTACCGCCGCCACGAATTCCGAATCTGACCGGCCTCCCGCGCCGCCGATGATCAAGCTCGGCAAGACTGGCATCGAGATGTCGCGCCTGGGGCAGGGCACCGGCGTGCACGGT
>DATBAY010000518.1:0-4643 GCA_036271295.1 Lacipirellulaceae bacterium
CAGCCGGGTGCCGCTCTTAATGCGGACATTCGGTCCGACGACGCAGAACGGACCGATTTCGACATCCACATCGATTTCCGCGGCCGCGTCGATCGATGCGGTATCAGCAATGCGGGCTGACATTATGAGGTTCTCCAGATAGTTGCCAAGTGATTTGGCGAATGAGGTGAAGAGTGTTTTATGCAGCGCGGCGTTCGGCCGGCGCTTCGAATCGTTGTTCGGTAATTTGTGCTTGGGCCAGCAAACGGCGGGCGAGTTCGGCATGCAAGGCATGACCGCTGCGGTGAGCGACGATGTGACCGATGACTTCGCAACCGGTGAGCGCGAGATCGCCGACGACGTCGAGCATTTTGTGGCGGACGCATTCGTCTGGGAACCGCAGCGAATTGCCGATCGGGCCGTTCGGGCCGAAGATCAGCAGGTCGCTCACCGTAACGCGTTTGCCGATGCCTTGCGAAAGAATGCCTTGAGCGGCCTCTTCCGGAATGAACGTGCGACAGGGAGCTAATTCACGGCGGAAAGAATCCGGCGTAATATCGAGGGCGAACATTTGGTGACCGATCGCCGATTGGTCACCGAAGTCCAAATCGAACGCGATCGAAAGACCAGCACTACGATAGGGCTGAGCTTCGATCCAGTTGTGTTCATCGCCCACGCGGATCGACTGACCGACGGCGATTTGGCGAACCGCGGCTCGCTGCTCGACGGCACCGGCCGCGTCGATCGCGGCCACAAAATCTTTCGAGGAACCATCGCAACCCGGCATTTCAGCTGCGTCGACCCACACCTCGCAGTTGTCGATTCGCATTCCGGCCAGGGCGGCCAGAACGTGCTCGACCATCTCCACACGAACCCCATTGAGTTCGAGCGTCGTGCGGCGTGGCACATTCATGCGCAGTGCGGCACTCGCAGGAACACGGGCCGCGGCGCCAATATCGTGCCGTACAAACGTGATGCCGGCGTTTTCGGCCGCTGGCCAGAACTCGACGCGGATGTCGCGGCCACTGAAGTAACCAAATCCAGTGACCGATACAGGCCGAACAAGTGTGCGTTGACGACGCGCAACTGACATCTGCGTAAAGCTCCGAGCGAGGTTGTGTCCGTGGTGGACAGGGTTGGGCGTAGCCCGTCGGTCAGGCGGTGCCTGACAAACTTAATACCGCGACACGTCAGGCTAAGCCTAACCTACGATTTCACGCTTAGCGTGGAATCTGCGAGGATGGACCAGCCGGACGACTAGCAGTCGGACCCGCTTGGCCAGCCGCGCCGCCGCCTTGTTGATCGCGGTTGAGCAACGCGATGATATCGGGCGTGATATCGATGTGATCCTGCACCACAACCGGCTTGTTGATTTCGCGGAGCACGCTGTCGCGGCTGTTCGGATCAACCGGCTCGCCGTTGAATCGCAATACCAGGCCGATGTTCTGACGCTTGGCGTAGTAGTTCACGGCGTCGACAACTTCCAGATACGTTTGGTAGTAGACCTTGGACTCTTTCTCCAAGAACTCCTTGCGAAGCTTGCCCATCTTCAGGTTGAAGTCGGCCATCTCGCGAGCGATCTGCTCGTCGAGCTGTTTGTATTCGTTCGAGCCGGCATTGAAGGTGTTGCGCTGTTGCTCCTTCTGAGCGATCTTTTCGCGATCCGTCTTCAACTCGGCTTCGATGCCGTCCATTTCCTTCTTCATATTGTCCATCGTCGTCTTGAAGCGTTCGTGCTTCTTGAAGACGTAGCTGATATCGACGACGGCCACGCTGTACTTCGAAGCGTTCGCACCGGCCGGATTCGCGCCAGCGGCGTTCGCTGCCTGAGCTTGGCCCTGGGCGAAGCAATGAGCCGATAGAGCGAGGACCGCGACGGCGGTGGACAAAACGTACTTGCGGGAGAAAAGCGAAAAGCGGTTGTGAAGCGTCTTCACGTCAGCACTCCTTGCTGTAAGGGGGTCGTCCGTGACCTTTGCGTGATGTGGACCAGGTTGCGATCGGCCTTCAAGAAGTGCCGTCGATCAACGTGCTACCGGTCGTTGCGGGGACCTGGTCAAAAATGCGGGGGGTATTCTGGCGGGAAGCACAGAACACGTAAAGAGCATTTATTTCGGCGAATATGATTGGTTATCGGTTGTTTATTGTTCGTAGTCCATCGTCCGGCGCAGAAGCGAGCTGCTGACAGCATGCAAAGCACACCGACGACTGCGGAAGAACTCTTCGATTCGATTTGACATTTGCGACAAGTCGCGATATTCTCCGGCCCCGCCAAAAATGGCCGTTCAGCTACGGGACGGAGACGCGCCGCGTGAATATTGCCCCCAGCGTGTTGATTGTAGATGCCTCGCGCGAAAGCCGCGAAGTGCTGCGTTTATTGCTCGAACGCCGCGGCGCAAAAACGCTGGAAGCCGAACGGCCGGAAGACGCAATTCGGCTCGCTCGCGAAGAGCACCCCGACCTCATTGTTTTCGACGCCGAAAGCGACAAGAGCGGCAACGGCGACCCCACGAACGATCTTCGCGAAATTGCCGACGGTAATCACACCCCGATCGTTATTCTCGGTAAAGTACGGCAACTCCGTAGCCCCCTTTCGGCCGAGCAAATGGTGGCCAAGCCCTACCACTATGGGCCGCTGATCCGTAAAATAAACAGCCTGCTGGCCGCCGCGTAACGGCGGCCGCCGAAGCTCTTCCAAACGGACTCGCGGCGCAAGTCATCGGCCGGTTTGCCACGGGGATCTCATCGTGCCATCGCTGTTTGTGATCCAAGGTCGCGATCAGGGCACTCGCTTTCAACTCGACGGCTCGACCGTTACGCTCGGTCGCGGCACGTCGAACGGGGTGCAGCTGCACGACACCGAAATCTCGCGCGAGCACGCCGAGTTCCGCAAGCGTGGCCAGGCGTTCGTCATTCGCGATCTGGAAAGCTCCAACGGCACGTTCGTCAACGGCAAGCAAATCAAGGAACAAGAGCTCGCGAGCGGCGACCAGCTGCAACTCGGGCGCACGCTGCTGCTCTACACGGGCGTTACCGAAGGCCGCGTCGAGGACCTCGCCGACAAGATCAACATCGTCACACGGCAAGAAGAGGAAGACGGCTCGCGGATCGTACATTCGATGCATCAATCCGAAGGCAGCGAGATTCTGTCACTGCCGCCGGATAACGAAACATCGTCGCCTTGGTTAGCACGGGCCCGCAGCAATCTGCAGATCATGTACCGCACGGCGCTGGCCGTGAGTCACACGCTCGATATCGATCAGCTCTTGGCGCGCATCATGGAGATGATCTTCGAGTGGGTCGATGCCGATCGCGGCTGCATCATGCTGAAAGAAATCGAAACGGGACAACTCGTGCCTAAAGTGCGTCGCCACCGCAGCGGGCTGCACTCCGACGAACGCATCACGATCAGCCAGACGATTTTGGACTATGTCGTCGAAAAAAACGAAGGCGTGCTCACAAGCAATGCGCGCGATGACGACCGCTGGGACGCCGCCAAGAGCATTTTGCGGATGGGAATCCGCGAGGCGATTTGCGTTCCCATGCAAGGCCGATACGACGTCGTCGGTGTCATCTACATCGATACGTCCCTCACGCCGCAACGCATGCTGCAGCAAGGCTCGGTCAACAAATTCAATCAAGAACACCTCAAACTGATGATCGCGATTGCCCACCAGGCGGCCCTCGCGATTGAAGACACGACCTACTACAAGCAAATGGTCCAGGCCGAACGCCTGGCTGCCATCGGGCAGACGATCGCTTCGCTGTCCCACCACATCAAGAACATTTTGCAGGGTGTTCGCGGCGGCAGCTATCTCATCGAGATGGGTATCAAGGACCACGCCAAGGCGATTGCCGCCGATGACTTGGATGTCGCTTCGGCCGAGAAAGCCGTCGGCATCATGCGCAAAGGTTGGGGCATCGTCGAAAAGAATCAGGAGCGCATTTCGACACTCGTGATGGACATGCTCACGTTCAGCAAAGAACGCGAGCCGGTGCCCGAACCTTCCAATTTGAATGAGCTCGTCGGCGATGTTGTCGAGCTCATGAAAGCGCGGGCTAGCGAGGAAAACGTCGAGCTCGTGTGGCTGCCGGCGCCCACGATGCCCATGCTAATGTTCGATCCCGAAGCGATGCACCGCGCAATTCTCAACGTGATCACAAACGCCATTGACGCCTGCCATGACCGCAACGACGGTCGCGTCGAGGTCACGACACAGCATAGTCAGGCCGAGATGATGGCCCGGATCGCGGTCGTTGATAACGGCAGCGGCATCGAGCCAGACGATTTGGACAAGATCTTCGCGGTGTTTGTCTCGCGTAAGGGTGGCCGCGGGACCGGTCTGGGGCTGCCTGTGAGCCAAAAAATTCTCGAAGAACACAACGGTCGCATTCGCGTCGAAAGCACGGTCGATGAAGGGAGCCGCTTCACGATGGAATTCCCCGCGATCGCGCCGCAACCTTCAGCCAGCGGCACCATGCCAGCGGTGCGCGGCAGCACGAATATCGAAGCCGTTCCTGCGGATAGCTCGCATGGCTGAGGCCGTCTTCGTTCGCGACGCGATTCTGGCAGGGTCGTTCATCCGCCATGTCGAAATTCACGACGAGCTCGGCTCCACGAACGATCGTGCCGCCGAGCTTGCGTCAAACGTCGACTTACGGCT
>DATBAY010000519.1:0-4622 GCA_036271295.1 Lacipirellulaceae bacterium
TGAACTGCCGCACCTGGTCGCCCGGCTTGTTGCCGGTCATGTAGCCGCGGTGAGGCGAGAAGAACGCCATAGGGTCGTAGCCCCAATAGTAGGGGCGGACAGGCTTCGTGCCGTCCGGTTCTTCAACCGGGAATTCGTTAACGGGCATCAGCTCGACGGCCGTCACGCCGAGCGATTTCAAATACGGGATTTTCTCGACGATCCCGGCGTAAGTGCCGGGCTCTTCAGTTTCGCTCGAGGGGCTGCGCGTAAAACCGCGGACGTGCATTTCGTAAATGATGGTTTCGGAGAGCGGCCGGCGAAGATGGCGATCGCCCTGCCAATCAAACGCGTCATCAACAGCAACGCACTTCGGTGGGCGGATCACGCCATCCTCGGACGACATGAATCGGCCGGCGAGCGCGCGGGCATACGGATCGAGCAGCCGCGCTTGCGAATTGAACCGCTGGCCCTTTGCCGGCTCGAACGGCCCATCGCACTGAAAATGGTAAAGCGTGCCGGGTTTGAGGCCTGGCACGAACACGCTCCAAATATCGCCCCAGCGATCGGTTTGCGGATTCATTTCGACCAGGCGAACCGGATCGCGATCGGTCACTCTGTTATAGAGCAGCACCCGCATCGCAGTCGCGCTCTTGCTATAAACGACAAACTGCACGCCGCCATCGCGCAGGATCGCACCGTACGGCAGCGGGTACGTGAACTGCATCTGCGGCGGCGGCGAAGGTTTGCGGGTGGCTTTCGGCATGACCACAAAGGCGTGACGGGCAAGGAAATTCGTAGCGGTCGTAAACATGGTGCTCCGACGAACGGGGTCGATAAGATCGGGACGACTGTGAACGGCGGCGCGATGGAAAAGGCAATCGGTCGTACCGATTACTCGCACCGGTTCGTCGGCAGCAAACGTCCCAGTCTGCACCAGACCCTGATCGTCGAGCTTGAGTGCGAAAGCACGAGTCTTAACGATGGTGGTTACCGAAAACGGGAAGAATCCGGTAAATCGCTACAGCCGTACAATCCGCACTTGAAAGCTTACGTCACGGGCCGACGAGCGGCGCCAAATCGCGCTCACAAGTGTCCTTAACTTCGACATGCTGTTTGAGCACACTTCAACGAGAAAACATCGTACCGCAGGGCTTCGCTGAGTAGAATCCTCGTTTTGGCGGGTAGGACCCGCGTGACGGCGCGAGGCCGGGCGAGCGGAGCAATGAGATTTCGGATTGCGGATTCCGGAATGCGGATTGGCAGAATAATCGGCAATCCCAAATCCACAATCCGCAATCGAATTTGCCCCCTTCCGAGCGTTGTGGCGTGAGCCTTAGAATCGCCAGCTATGGCGAAAGCAACGTACAAAGATTCGGGCGTTGATCTGGATGTGTATCGAGAGTCGATGTCGCGGCTGCCGCGATTGTTGCGGCGGACGCACTCGCCGCGGGTAATCGCCAACGACGGCGGGTTCGCGGGGCTGTTTCAGCTCGATTTCACGGATGGGCTGTTCGCACGCAAGTATAAGGACCCAGTGCTCGTTTCGGGGACCGATGGCGTCGGCACGAAGCTCAAAGTCGCTCAGCTAGCGGGCGTACACAACACAGTCGGTATCGATTTGGTTGGCATGTGCGTGAACGACGTGCTGTGCTGCGGCGCGGAGCCGCTGTTCTTCTTGGATTACGTGGCGATGGGCCGCGATGATCCGTCGCTGTTGGAAGCCATCGTGCAGGGCATCAGCGATGGCTGCGTGGCGAGCGATATGGCGCTCATCGGCGGCGAGACGGCGATCATGCCAGATTTGTATCAGGCGGACGACTACGACCTCGCCGGGTTTTGCGTCGGTGTCGTCGAGCGGGCAAAGGTGCTCGATGGCTCGACCATTTCTCCGGGCGACGTGGTGATCGGCGTCGCGTCGAGCGGACTGCATTCGAATGGCTTCAGCCTCGTCCGCAAAATCGTGTTCGATATCGCCAAGCTGAAGCCGAGCGACTTCGTCGAAGAGTGCGGCGCGAAGGTCAGCGAAATCTTACTGCGACCAACGACCCTTTACACGCGGGCCGTGCGTGGCGTGTTATCGCACTATAAAGTGAAGACCGTCGTACACGGCATCGCGCACATCACGGGCGGCGGTGTTTTTGAAAATCTCGACCGCATTCTGCCGCCGGGCATCGCTGTGACGATCGATCGTGGCAGTTGGCCAGTGCTACCGGTGTTCAAATGGCTGCAGAAGCTCGGCGAAGTCGACGACAACGAAATGTACCGCGTGTTCAACATGGGCTTGGGATTGATGTTTATTGTGAGCCCATACTATGCGGAAAGCATTCAGCAGCAGATTACAAAATGCGGCCTGGAGGGTTGGATCGTGGGCCGCGCAGTCGCGGGAAATCAAGAAGTCGTGTGGGCCTGATATGAAGCCAATGACCGACCAAGAGGCGGCGCGATGGGAGAAGAAGCGACAACAAGGTCAGCTCCGATTCACCGTTATCTTCGGAATACTGCTGTGGGGCCTCCCTGTAGGACTGATATGGCCCGTCGCGATGTCGGCAATTCTTGGCTGGAAGTTCACGTTTCCCTTTAGGGCGCTTTCGATGGCCGTTTTTATGTTCGGCGGAATCTTCTTCGGACGCCGCTTATGGAACTCGTTCGAGCGGCGTTACGCGGCCCGCGCCAAAGCGATCGCTGACCGACAAAGCGAATAATAGCCGACGCTTTTCGAAGAGTTGCGCACGAGCGCACTACTCGCGATGTTGGAATGAAGGCGTTAGCGCACCACGGCAGGCGTGAATGTCGGCGGTTGCGGGCCGCGGCTGACTTCGGTGGTGGCGCGGCGAGTAGCCGCGTCCGCCAGCGCGTCGATAAGGTCTTTTTGGCGATAGCCGCCGCGGAAGACGATCGGCTGGAACGGAGCGCCGCCGGGGAAAATCGCGATCACGGGCACACCGTTTGCGCCGAGTTTCTCGATCGTACGCTTGATCTCGGGCGGATACTGCGTGAAGTCGGCGTACATGGTCACCGCGCCGGATTTCGCGATCGCTTGTTCGACAGGTTTCGTGTGGAGCACCGACTTTTCAAACAGTTTGCAATTGAAGCACCACTCGGCTGAGAAATCGACGAGCACGGTCTTGCCTTCGTCGACGGCGACTTGCTGTAGGCGTTCCAGTGAGAAAGGCTGCCAAGCGGTGTCGACGGGCGCGGTTGCGAGGCGATACATCACGCCGAACGAACCGACGGCGAATAACAGAACAACCACCGCGGCGGCCATCCAAGATTTAAGACGCGCGCCAAACTCGGCCGTGAGCGGCGTGCGGGCGACGACCCAGCAGGCGACGCCGATTCCGAGCAGCAGCATGATCGTGGGAACAATGGCGGCAGCTTCGATGAAGGACAAAATGAATACTACGGTTCCGAGCAGCACGAACCCGCTGATTTGCTTGAATGTTTCCATCCATTGCCCGGGCTTCGGCAAGAAGCGGAGCAGCTCGGGATAGACGCCGACGAGCAAATACGGGCTCGACATGCCGAGGCCGACCGTCGCGAAGACGATCAGGTTGATCGCGATCGGTTGCGTGACGGCCCACGCGATGGCGGCGGCCATCAGCGGCGCCGTGCAGGGCGTCGCGAGCACAGTCGTGACAACGCCTTTCAAAAACGCGCCGAGCGGGCCTTCCTTCGACGCTGCCGATTGCATGGAGCCGCTGCCGAAGAAACCGGGGATCGGAACTTCCCACACGCCGAGCAGGCTCAGCGCCATCGCGAACACGACGGCGGCCATCGTGACGTTGAACGCGGTGTTCCCGAACTGACCACCCCACGTGAGGTGCGCAGTTGCAGCTAACACGCCGAGCAGCACGAACACCGCGATGATGCCGGCCGAGAACCACACGTTGAGCATGAACGCATGAGCGCGGCTTTTGCCCGATTGCTCGACGAAGCTCATTACCTTCAGGCCGATGACTGGCAACACGCACGGCATCAGGTTGAGGATCAGACCGCCGACAAACGCGATTGCGATGTAATACGACAACGATTCGCTGTTCTCTGTCGATTCTAGGGTGATGCGGCCCAGATCGTAGGCAGCGCCCGCAGCGGACCCGATCCCGGCACTTGCCGCGTTAGAAGTGGTGGTTGATGGAGAAGTGCTTGGGTTGGGTACTTGCGTGGCGGCGGCACCCGGTAAGTAATAATCGGCCAATGCTTCGGCCGCCTGGGCAGCCGCGTGGTATCCGTCCCCAGGCGCGAACGTCAGTGGCGTATCGTTGTTGCTTCGCTCGGAGCCGACTTTCAGCGCGGCCGCGAATCGGATGGCCGTCGGCATTTCGCACGACGGCTGGCTTCCGCCCATGCACACCTGGTAACCCAGCACACCCGCCAACGGATACTCGCCCGCGGGCGCGCTTTTCGGCACTTCGATGCGCTGCGTCCAAGTCACATCTCCTTCGTGATAGCGCATGATGCCAAATTGCGGATCAGAGCTATCAACCTTCGGTTCGGCGCTCGCCGTCGGCAATTGCGGCAGCAAGCCAGATGTTGTTTGGAGAGCGATAAGCGTTGCTTTTGATCCGCCGATGTGGTCGCGATCTGCGTAAGCGAAGATGTGCGCGAGCGGCGGGAGTGTCGCGGTAATATGCAACTCGGCC
>DATBAY010000520.1:0-4224 GCA_036271295.1 Lacipirellulaceae bacterium
GTACCTGAACTTTTCGGCGCTCGTCATCGGCAGCATGGCGC
Source organism: Lacipirellulaceae bacterium (assembly GCA_036271295.1). Classification (GTDB taxonomy): domain Bacteria; phylum Planctomycetota; class Planctomycetia; order Pirellulales; family Lacipirellulaceae; genus JABDGM01. The sequence goes on from DATBAY010000520.1 coordinate 42, forward strand.
CCGATTTCGGCTATTTCGCCGACCAGTTTGAGTTTGCGAAGGAAGCTCATACACTCACAGGCCTCATCACCGATTGCTTGCCTGCGAGCCTCATCTTGCTCGGCCTGTTCTATTTATTGCGCTGGCCCCTCTGCTTCATCCTCCCACAGCCCCATCGCTCCGCCCTCGCCCCCTTGGCGGCACGCAAACCAAAACCATCCTTCCGCGGCCTGCTCGTCGCCGTGACTTCCATCCTCATCGGCGGCTGGACGCATATCGTTTGGGATTCCTTCACGCACTGGTACGGCTGGCCCGTGCAACACTTCGTCATGCTTCGCCGGATCGTAACCGTGTTTCATGGAACCGTAATCACGACCTTCTTCCTGCTACAACTGCTCAGCAGTGTCATCGGCGCCCTCGGCCTGCTCGTTCTCTACGTCCTCTGGCTGCGACGCCAGCCTCAAAGAACGTCGAACTCGGCAGACACCGACGGCTGGCGCTACGCTCTCTTAGCCACGGTAATATCCACATCGATCGCGATCGCCGTCGCGGCCGCCCGTCACCACACCGCACCATTCATGAACGGCGGAACGATCGAGGAGCTCCTGTACTGGACCGCCGTCTACTCGATCTCCGTTTTCTTCCCGGTCATCGCACTGGCCGCGGCTGCGGTCTACTTGGTCAATCCCAATGCCCGAGCGCGACCCGCCAGCTAAACTAGTACGCGGTCCGACCCGCTATTTGGGATGGTGGGTTAGTTCGAACATAGGGATGGCTGAGGCAACGCCCCAGATGCTTCAACTGGGGCGTTGCCCCAGCCACCCTATTCCATTCGCAATGAATTTCCTCAAATCGACGCGCTACCCTATTGGGCGATCACGACTCCCCACAACTTTTCGACCCACGTCGCTCGCACGTTCTCGAACCCCGCCTCCTTTAAATAGCCAATTTGAGTGGCCAGCGTCTCGTGGCAATCATCGCCGCTCTTCTTCGGCTCATGGAAGCGATTGATATTCCGGTCCTTCCAGAAATCGAGCGTCGCGCGAAACGAAACCGGAATATGCCCCTCCGCAATCGCACTGCTCATATGAACCGACCACTCTTCAAAGAATGCCCGAAGCTCCGCGTCACTTTCCGGTCGATATTCATCGCCGTTGATGAACAAGCCACCCGGCGCAAGCGCAGCATGACACTTCGCATACAGCGACCGCTTCTCTGCCGGTTCCAAGTGATGAATGGCAGACGTACTGACGATCACATTGGGTGGCGAATTTAATTCTGACGCCCAATCATCTTGTAACCGCTTTTGAATAACCGTCGCCCGGGGCGCAAACCGGGCGAGCCTGCGCTCCGCCAACGCCAGAAACGGCTCCGACTGATCGACGACCGTCACCCGCGCGCCGGCAAACCGCTCCAGCACGCGCTCTGCCATCCTGCCGGAACCGCCGCCCACATCGACCACCTCAAAACTTTCTTCCGCCCCAAACAGTAAAAGGTCCAGGATTTCGTCCTGGACCTTTTGGTAGTACGGATGAATAACGGGGGCCGCGACATCATAAGCCTCGGCCGCCCCCGACGTATTCCAACGGTAAGTCGATGATTCGGTCATAATGTCTCGTCAGACACCCGCCAGTCCGGCGGGTTCGCTGCTTCTATTTACAGCCACCGCGATGGCCGTCTGCCGCACGATCGATCGCATACGCTGCCATTCGGAGTCAGGCATGCCGTCGCCGTTAGGCAAAAACACGATCTCGTTCAGCCACGGCGCCAGTTTGAACTCGCCTGCGCACGATTCTGTTTTTTTGGCCAGGAAAACCAAACTCGACCGCACAGTTGCGTCGAATCCGCCCGCTCGCAACGCCGCCACGAGGGCCTCGCGATTCCGCACTCGCACCGGTGTTACCCAAAACGTATGCGTTGCGTTCCAGCTTCCCACCACCATGCTTGCCGGCAAAACAGCAGCTAATTCGCGCCCGCGTCTCGTGCGTAATTGTAGCCGTGCAGCCCCCACTTCGCCGAATGTTGCCACCCGCCTGGCGACCATTTTCACTAGCGGCGTGCTGGGTTGCTGCCGAATCCTGCTGAAGAAATCACCACCAGCAAATGATCTCGCCGCGTTCGCGAACAGCCGATCGAAATCCGCGCCCCGCCATTTCAACAACTCGACAGCGGCTCCATAAACTCGCGGCCAACCCAGCACGCCAAGGCCAGCGTACTTGATCAACCGTCGCGCGTAACTACTGCGAGATTGAGTCGGATAGTCGTGCTGCAGTTCCGTCATTCGCGCTCGTAAGCCGCCGTTGCGCACTCGCACCACGGCCCCGCCCAGCGCGGTGGCCGTCTTGATCGGCCCGAAACTAAACAACACGCAGTCCGATTCTGGATGTCCCGCATACTCAGTTCCCACAAACGCCTGCGCACAATCCTCAATTACCAACAAATCGTGCCGCCTCGCCAGTGCAATGATCGGCTCCATCTCCATCCGGCTGCCAAACAAATGAGCCACCAGAACGATCCGTGTTTTTGGCGTGACGGCCCTCTCCAGTTGATCTACTTCCACGATCAGCCGCTCAGCCTCGACGTCAACCGGAACCACACGCAGCCCATGCTGCTCTATTATTCGGGGCACGTCTGAAATCGTAACCGCCGAGGTGATAACCTCGCTGCCCGCCGGCAAGTTGAGCGCCGTAAACAGTAGATCGAGCCCGCTCCGCACAGAAAGTGCAACCAAAGCCTCTTCGGCCGCTATCCATTCGGCACCGACAACATCGGGCCCGCCAGGGCTTCGTCGAGCGCACAACGTCTGCCCGAGGCCAAACGCCAGATCGCACCAATCGATATCCAATTGCTTGCGCGGCCACATGAAAATGGACGACGTCAACGAGTTTTCAACACACTAACCGGCTGCGGCTTGGCGCAACTTCGAGGGGCCCCAAGAGCTATTCGCCTACGCTCGGCTAATCCTATCTTATGCCATCAGGTTTTGGACCTTCTATGGCTTTGCACAAAAAGTCTGTGGGAGCGGTCTCTGATCGCGATAACGGGTTGCCAACGTTACCAAAGTGTGAAGTTGCGCTAAATCGGCGTCGGAGACGCCTCCCACAAAAGACTTTCTGTGCAAAGCCGACCTCCTATACATCAAATCTAGTTTGCTACACCTTGGGACAACCGCTTGGCTGACAGCCAACCAGTTTTCAGCTACTGCGAAATCCCCGCATGCCGCATCAAGATGCATGTCACCTCGCGCGAGGTGTCTGGGTTGCGGAGCACGCCCGTATGCCGGGCATCGACAGTTGTCTCAGTCTCCCCACCATACAAACTGGCGCTTTCCACCGAAACAACTCCATCCGAAGGCCCCCACGAATTCGCCCACCGATAATCGCCGATGATCGTATTGAGCGCCACGCCCTGCCGATAAGGCAACCGCTGCGTCGATTGCAAGATAAGACTATCCGGTTCGAGCAAATCGACGCTCGTCGGAATCCGTCGCTGTATTTCCTCGCGGAATGCGTTGGGGTTATCCCGCACCAGCTGTTGTCGACGCGCCTCCGCCACCGGCCGCTCCTCAACCATTGCTGAACTCAGCCGCCCCGCAAACCGTGTCGCTTCGCTTGACCCTTGGTGCGGTGTGGCGATGTACACAACGCGCGTCACATCCGGCGACGGCTGAAAGAAAAACGCCGCCGCCAAATCCGCCCGAGTCGCCGGGTCGGTGATGATCGTGTCGAACCGCTGCGTCGCCGCCGCCTGCCACACGGCATCGCCGCTGTAAGTAACCTGTAACTGTGCAACGAGGCCGCCCATGCTGTGGCCGATCAGCACGATCCGCGACAGGTTCGGGTTGCATCGCGCCGGGTCATACACCTGGTGAATCATCGCCAGTTGCTGCCGCAACCGCGCCGCGCTGCCGAGAAACGGCCCGCCGGTATCGTAACGGAAATGCCAAATCTGATAGCGATCGAAAATCGCCGGCTGTGCGCGCAAATCATTTTCGAGTTGCGACCACGTGAGCGGATCCGACGCCAAGCCGTGAATCAGTACCACCGGTATCTTTTGCGGCTGAAACGGCTCGTGCATGTGCAAGCCATCGAGCGTGTCGTCGTGCCCCGGCCGTAAAAAGTTCACGACCCAATCGTCGTTCTCTTGCGACGCCGCGTACGCTAAAGGCGCCGTCAAATCCCTCGCTAACATTAAGGGTGCCTGG
>DATBAY010000521.1:0-12408 GCA_036271295.1 Lacipirellulaceae bacterium
GGTCGGCGCCACGGATGTCGCCACGATCTGTCTTGATCGTGAGCATCGTATTCGCTGGTTCACTCCGGCCGCGATCCGAATCATTCGGCTCAAGGAATCGGACACGGGCAGGCCACTCTCCGATTTTGCCACCGATTTCGACGTGGCCGATCTTGCCGAGATTACAGGGCAGGTGCTGCGAACTTTAGTGCCAATGCAAGACGAAGTCACGTGCAGCGGCGATCGGACATTTCTCCGCCGCGTGTTGCCGTATCGTACGGAAGACGATCATATTGCCGGCGCAATCATCACGTTTGTCGACATCACGGAGCGGAAACAATCGGAGCTCGCGCTGGCCGAGAGCGAGCAGCGTTTGCGCGAGTTGGCCAAATCGTTGGAGCATCAAGTCGAAACCCGTATTAGCGCACTTCGGGTTTTACATGACACAACTATGGCCGCCAATGAGGCCAAGACTTTTGAAGCCGCGATCAAGGCTGCGCTGGAACGGGTTTGTCACTTCAATGGCTGGGTACTTGGCCACGCTTGGCAATTGTCGGACCGCGAAGAATTGGTTTCGAGCAAAGTGTGGGAGTATCGGCGAGACCGGGGATTGTCAGCGCAACAGATCGACACGTGGCGACGCTCCAGCGAACAATCTCGGCTGCCACTGACAGATAAGTTTATCGGCGAGGTGATTCAGTCGGGCCAGCCGAAGTTGGTTTCGAATATTGACGAGTTAAAAGACTGGGGACGCGAATCTCCTTCGACACTCGGTCTGCGCTCGGCCATTGCGTTTCCCATTATTATTAGAGACCGCGTTGTTGCCGCACTCGAATTCTTTTCTGACGATACGATCAGCGCTGACGACCAGTTCATGGAGATCATGCCGCAAGTTGGAATTCAGCTCGGCCACGTCTACGAACGCAGGCGCCTGGAGCGCGAAGTGGCGGAGGTGGCCGACAGCGAGCAGCAGCGAATGGGTCAGGAAATGCACGACGGCCTGAGCCAGCAGATTTCCGGCGTGGCGATGCTGGCGGGAAGCCTGGCCGCCGACCTGCAGTCGGAGAATTCGCCACAGGCAGCTCGCGCCGCCGTCGTTGTTGAAGCCATTGAAGACGCGAAGCGGCAGGCTCGGGCACTTTCTAAAGGGCTGATGCCGATCGAGATCGATTCTCACGGACTGCGCTCCGCCCTAGAAGAATTGGCCGAACGCACACAGAGCACGTATGATATCGAATGTCGATTCGAGGTTTCGGACGCGGCGCCGGAGGTCGATAAATTCGTCGCGACCCATTTTTATCGAATCGCCCGCGAAGCAGTGCACAACGCGATTAAACACGCCAAAGCGAAGCAGGTTTCGATTCGCCTTACGGATGGCACAAGCGTCACTTTGGAAATTCGAGACGATGGCGTCGGGGTCGATGAATCAAAATTCACCGATGGAGATGGAATCCGAATCATGCGACATCGGGCCGCGATCATCGGCGCCAATTTGTCGATCGTGGCTGCAGAAAATGGCGGCACGATAGTTAAGTGTGTCCTCACACGTTAAGGCACTTATGAATACTCACTACCTCGAAAAAGACTCGACCCTCCCGCAGTTCGCCGGCAAAATATGGCGGACGCTGATTGTCGACGACCATCCGCTGTTTCGCCACGGCTTACGCGAACTCTTGAAAAACGAGCCCGATTTGGAGTTTTGCGGTGAAGCAGAAAGCGAGGACCAAGCGTTCAAATTATTCTGTTCTACGCAATTTGATTTGGTAACGGTCGATATATCTCTGCAATCGGGCCAGGGATTGAATTTGGTTTCGCGGATTAAAGCCAATAAGCCGTCGGTAAGCATCCTGGTGATGTCGATGTTCGACGACCGCGTTTATGCCGAGCGCGCCCTTGCTGCTGGCGCATCGGGATACGTTTGCAAACAGTCGACGAATCAAGAAATTATTGATGTAATTCGCACGGTGAGATCCGGCTCCATTTATGTACGGCAGGATATCCTTGAGCGCATAGCACTCAAGAAGGTCGGAAGGAAGTCTTCGCTCAGCCTCGAGAACGACCAACTCTCCGATCGCGAGTTGGAAGTCTTCACATTGATCGGCCAAGGACGCACCACTCAGGCGATCGCCAAAGAATTGCGCTTGGCCGTGTCGACCGTTGAAACCTACCGCGAACGACTAAAGTCAAAGTTGAATCTAGATACAGGCACTGAGTTAACACGGCGGGCGATTCTGTGGGTGCTGCAGAATTCCTGATCCGTCGAGGCATTGCGGTCGCTTCGCAATTCTTTTTTGCCGTTGCTGTTTCATCTCAACTGGGGCGGCTCCGCGAATCGTGACATAGCAGATCGCTAAAACGCTCTTTCGCGCGTGGAGGAGTGTGCTACGACGATATTTCCTCAGCGTCACGCGTTGCTGCATCTCAAGCGACCAAGACAACCGCGAACGTCGTGGCGTACATTCCCACCGAATTGCGGCATTCAATTTGCGTCTCACGGTCGATCCTAATGTACGGAGTAATGTAGCGTCGCTTGCCGCCATTTGCGTAGTAAAAGAGGAGAGTAGTCATGCATCATCGGTTCCGGGTTAGCTCATTGCTAGTTCTCGCCGTCGGCTTTTGGATCGGCGCGAACTCGGTCTCTGCGCAGCAAAAAGAAAACTCGTCGCCCGCCGACGTGAAACCAGCGCAAGCCGGTTCCCCAGCTGCGCACCCGACAGAGTCGCGAGATCGGAATGGCTCACAAGGCAATGTCACGAATGAGAATCGCAGCGCATTCGCCACCGAAGAGCGAAGCACCAATGCTACAAGCGATCGTCGCGAGGACAACTTCGATCGGGAGGTCGCCGCGTGCTTGCTGGACAAGAATAAAGCCGAAGTCGAACTCGGCAAAATCGCCGCCGAGCGGGCGAATGACAAAGACGTGAAAGAATTTGCCGAGAAAATGATCAAAGACCATAACCAGGTGGTTGAGAAACTAGAGCGAATCGCCGGCTCGAACGAGCCGAACGATCGTCGCTCGAAGGTCGAACATCGAATTGGCGAACGGTGTTTGGCTAATTTAAAGAAAGAGCTGCACAACAAATCTGGCCAGGATTTCGACGCTTGCTATATGGGTTCGCAAATCGCCGGACACATGGAGATGGTCGCCACGCTGGAGGTATTGTCGGACGAAACTTCCGGTGAACTTCGCGACGTCATTAAGGACGCTCAGCCAACCGTAGAAAAGCATTTATCCAACGCCAAAGACATCATGAAGCAGTTGGATAAAGCGAGCAATCGCAATCAAGCCTCTCGGAATCGATCGGAAACGAGTCGCTAATAAGAGTTTCGCGCCTCGATGCAACCAATGCAGCGGCGGACTTCGTTCGCCGCTGCATTGTGTACGCAATCTCAAAACTCAATTTTAGGGAGCTACGGATGAGTGCCTCACGCGAAACTTCACGAAGAAAAACGCCTCGCGGACGAGGAAAAGCAGTCGCAACTTCGAAAGCAAAAAGAACTCACCGCAAGAATAGTGATGCTAAATGGAGCAGTAAAGTGAAAACAATTTCCACTTATCCTCCTAAGGATCTTTACACAAAAGACGCCAAGACAATTGCCCGCGTGATGGCGACCAAAAAAGTAAGTCCCCACGGTCTCGGTTCGGCCATTCAAATGGTTCAATTTTACATCAATCGTGCGGGTCGGAATCTGTCATCCACGCGTTTCCACGAACTTGAGCGCGCGAAGCAGATTCTGCAAGAGAAAAATGCATCCGCCAAATGATGCCAACAGTCCTTCATTCGGCGACAACCTTCGCCGTAAGTCCTATGTTCAATCAATCTTCGGACGCCAACAGTTGAAAACTCATCTCGTCGACCAAATGCAATCAAGAGGCAAATTCAGAGCTTGATGATTGTCGCGGGCGCTGTTCTCGCGCAGCAATGCCTAACCCCGGGTTAACTTTCCTCAACTGCCTTTTGCGACGGTGCCCCAACCATTTACACCCGAGGCCTCTCGACCGCTTTTTCGCTCAAAACCGCGACCTCGTCGATCGGCAGCGCCGTAGCTTCGTGAGGCGGACATTTTCTGAACGGCGAAGCAGAATCGCGCCGGGCACAAATGCGTAAAACGCAGCTTCAACATAGAAGTGACAGCGAATATTTGAGCAACCTGGACGACGAGCGACCGGGCTTGCAATGATGGCGCATACAGGGTCTCTGGCTGGGGGCGGCAGACGAAAACAGGCAACACCGGCCAGTGCGGGCGACGGACGCAGCTTGGAGTTGCCCCTACGTCTCGCGGCCGAGACGCCGATCTTGCGCCAAAAAAAGAAATTAGACGATTTGCCGAATTAGGGCCCCTATCAACTCAACTAACGCGTAAGTTAAAAGCCGCGCGGCGCTCTTCAAACTTGCGGTCACGTGCGAACTTTTGGTTCTTCCCAGGTCATCAGTTGTGCGGCAAATGATTTGACAACAACGTTCCCGTTCTAGACCCCTTCCGATTCAAAGCCGGCATTCGTCAAAAAGGGGATTTGTTCTTGTTCCAACTGGCCGTTGTCAGCGACGGCTCGCCACCATTGCAGATGCGGCCAGTCGCGACGGACGGACTTCAAGCATGTGCTGACTGTCTTCCCGCCCGAACCAGGGGCGAATCCTGCGCGCATGGCGATAGACGATAAGGTCGCAAGTTTTTCCGCCTTCTTAAGTTCCCAAAGAATTTCGGCAATGGCTTGGGCGCGAGTCGACGTTAAAGACATAGAACACAACACTGAGGGATAATGGTTATTGCTACTGGTTTGTGATCGCGTTGACTCAGGGGCGTCAGTTGGTTTCGTATCGCGATCGCCGAATTAAGACTGAGAGACCCACTTAATTCTCTATTCGGACCGAAACAGCGCAAGGCCCTTTCTTGCCTTGGCCAATCTCATATTGCACGCTTTGGCCCTCGCTAAGTTCTTCGATGCTTACTCCTTTGAGCTCGGAGTGATGGAAGAACAAATCGTCCTTTCCACCAGAGATGAACCCAAAACCTTTTTCCGGCAATACTTTTTTGATTTTGCCTGTCGGCATTTCTTCTCCATCTATGTGAGGTGGGGGGCATGTGGATTCCGACGCCGGGGGCCACCGCTCCGTTCGAGCAGCCCGCCATAATCGAACAAATCGAGTTTCGCCCCTAGTGCAGCAAGTGATTCGAACCGCCCAGCTCGCCACGTTACTTCCGGACGTCGCAACAGTAACAACTCGGATTAGGACGGTTTTTTTTGGTTTCTGGCCTGCGTTGCTTTCGATTTCTGGTCTTGCTTCGTGCTCTTCTGTTTTTGGTGCTTATCCTTATCTTTCTTGCTCTTATCGCCCATTGCTCGACCTCTCGTCCTTTATGATTGGTAATATGGGGCCTAGTTCAGTCTATGACCGGGCGACCGCCGACGCGAGCCCAACCTTGCCCTGATGGTAGTTAACCGCCACGCGCCAAGGACGAATAATATCGACGAAGACGCGGGAAAAGCGGCCTTCGATAGCGTTTCAGCTGATTTCTGATCCGGCCCATTTTCTTTGGCGGCTGCCACGCGATCTTACGGCAAACCCGTAGCGATACGACTACTCACGTTCGCAATTGGCGACTCATTTGGAGCCCGAAGGTAGTTCGGAGAACGCCAAGACAACCTTGGTTCAAGTGATGGCAGGGTGCCATTGATGGATCGAAGGCATTGAGCTCCAGGCCATTTTCGAGCGATTACCACACTTCGATTCGCACTCACGGTTAATTCGTCGTAACTGGAAAAACCTATCCGCCGGTATGATTAAAATCCATCGCCACCCAATCATGAGTGATAGACCATTTAGTAGCCCTGTCCGCCGGATCTGCGGTAGATTTTGCTGCGGCAGCCGCTGCAACTGCAACTCGTGCCTGTAGGATCTTTGCGAGTGGCGGAGCGAGTTGTTGAGCGATCTGTAAATCGCCAACGGTAGCACCCAAAAGCGCGCGGTTTACACGAATCGCGAAGTCTGGGCTCCCATCAATCGGCGGCGGCCGAAGACTGAGTTCCTCTGGACTCGCACCTTCGCGAATTAACGCTATTTCCACATAGTCGATAGTTGAGCGAAAACGCATGACGGATTTTGCACGCTCGCTATTACCTTCAACCCCGGGGACTTCAGATGGGAAAACGTTTCGAATCCGGGCGACCGATTGATCAATTCGTTTATCGAAGTCAGTCCGGATAATTGTCGCTGTGTGCTGAGATGAAATTGCCTCGGCCTCGTCATGCGCTTCCGCGTTCCGCCGCGATGCGATCCGGGTTGCGATGCGACCACGCAACCGCGGCAAGGTGGACTCGATACCTGTTGTCTGCAAATTCGTCGAGGCAGATGCAGTGGCGGGCTCTACGTTTAATCCCGCCGCGCCCATGCTGATGGGTTTGCGGGCGCAGAACGTCGCATCCGAGATTGAATGTATTATTGCCGGGCCGTTGTATCCTACGGATTGCGATTGTACGGTCCCGTCGAACACTATCTCCCCAGCGAGCTTTCCAAACATGGGGTGAAGCAAGAGATGAGTCTTTCCATCGGTATGCGATTCTCCAATGATGCGCGTGCCCAGAATATAGTCACTGACGGGTTTTCGAGTGTGTACGGTTCGATCCACGTAGTCCTCGAGAAATTCTCGGGAAATTCTCACATAGACCAATGCGGCGGGAATCACGCGACGTTGGAAATCAGTTCCCGCCGGTTTGAGCCAAGCCGTGACCTGCGTCAGCGACGGCAGGCGATTAAGTACGCTCGGGTCAACTTGCGGAGAAAGTGAGTCTGGAACCGCTGCGTCACTTGCCCCGTGGCTCGCCACGTATTGTTGGTCGGACGAACTCAACCGGCTCAATGTTGTCGAAGTAAGTCGTCCGTCCGCCGTTCTCAACCAGAGTTTCTCGCCATCTACTCGGAGCAGCGTGGCGCTCGCGTGGCGCGTACCGCCGACGTCAGTCCAATCCCTAAGCTCTTGGTGAGAAGTGCGGCCATCGTCGGGCCGAACATCACTCAATACAACAAGGATCGAGAGTCTAAATGCGAGCCATGCTAGCAATACGGGAGAATAAGCCATTAGTTGGCCCGCAATAGTTGATGTCTCTGGACGACCCCTTTTGGTTTCGCTTTACGAAAACCGCGAGATCTTCTCGCCGCAGCGCCCGGCCCGATTCGAAAAAGGTACGATGGCTAAGATCGGCTGGCGGCAAACCGATTCGCATCGGCGGTCGCCATCGCCGCGACGAAAAACGCCGTTTAGTTCGTATAGCTTAATCCCCGAGCATTTTGGCCACAATGAATATAAGTATCGCGCCGCCTATTCCGCCTCCAAAAAGCAAGTAAAGAAGGGAATAGCCTATGGCAGCAAGCGGCAGGGCGACGAGTGATAGTGCAAATAAAGTCATTTGCTGGACTCCTATAAAAATCTGTGAAGGACCGGCGTGTATCTACTTTGTCTCAAGTGCATCGGTCGGATTTTTTGAATCGACCTTCGCCATCGTAGAACGTCCCGTATCGGCATCGAAAAGCACATAGGAACTCGGATCGGCGCCCGGACGATATTCATAACGCGGCGGCTTAGTGAGCTCAGCGGCCAGCACGATCGCCGAACCTAAAATCAAAGAACCAACAAAAATAGCTGCCGCGACTTTGTGGTGGCCATGCGGCCGATACCCCGCCGTCGTGTCTGTCGCCATTGGCATTGAAGGAATCCTCATTTGTTTAGCTGGAACTGCGGAAGCTGGGGTGCATAAGCAAAGCACATACCGCCCGGACGGTAGGAGACGCGATCCCACCGAAAAAGGACTGGTTAACTTGCCTTATGCCCAAGCATTTCGAACTATTTCCAGCCGCGCTCGAGTGGTGTTCGAAAATGTTCGTCCTGGTCCCTGACAGTTTGTCACTCAGCATGATGCTTCGTCACCCTCCGGCCGGATCACAAACGGTGCGAATCGTCGAGGAACGCTTTGACCAATCAGAAGTAACCTGCTGTATGAATGCCCGCGTGCTTCTTATTGATGGCTGCGCAGTCCATGAGCCCATCGGTCAACCATCGGGGGCTGGGGATTGGGGACTAGGGCCTAGAATTCCAGCCCCCAGCCTCGTATTTTCATGGCGCATTAGCAGCGCAGATATCAATAGTCTGGCCGAATCGATTGCGTGCAGGCGGCGCGATGTGAGGCTATCTGCGTGAGAGGCTTATAACCATTTTAATATGGAAGGCCCATCGCTCGTGATACTCGCCGAAGAGGCGAAGAAGTTTGTCAGCCAGTCCGTCCTTCAGAGTACGGGCTCTACAACGCTCATCGATTTCAAGTCCATCCGAGGACGCAAGCTCACCCGGATTCGAACGTGGGGGAAGCATTTTCTTCTTTGTTTCGGTAGAAGAGACGTCATCAAGATCCATTTTCTCATGTTCGGAAGTTATCGAATCGACGAGGACAAACCTCGCGCTCAGCCGCGACTATGCCTGCGATTCCAGAATGGTCGCATCAGCTTTTGCTCGTGCAGTATTCGACTGCTCGAAAAGTCTGTATCGCTGACCTGCGACTGGCGAGTCGATCTGATGAGTCGCGCATGGGACGAGCGCCGCGTGCTGCAATTACTTAGTCGCGAGGGCATTTGCGAAGCAATTGATCGAAATGCACGGCGGAACGATAAGTGCCGAAAGTAAGGGCGCAGGAAGCCGCGCGACGTTTAAAGTACGTCTGCCAATTTCAGCCGCTGACCAAGCCAGCGTAGGTAAAACGCAAGACTATTCTTCGACGGAAGTCGACCGATTTTCACGGAGCGAACTCGTAGATCTATCGGGCATTCGCGTTTTGCTGGTCGACGATGACCCAGATTCCCGCGCAATGCTTCGACGAATCCTCACAGGTACGGGAGCCCTCGCACGTTTCAACGACATTGACGTCGTCTTTGCGCATAATGACCTAAGTGCGCACGGGGCATACCCGCTTTTCAGGCGGATGGCCGCGATGAGAAGCCGCTTTTCGTCGGAATTGACGTCTTGCCGCAAGAAGGCGTAACCTACGTCCGCCAAGGAATTCTGGACGCCACCTTCCAGTATCCGACCGGCGGCCAAGAGGCTATCGAAACCGAACTCAAAATTCTCGCCGGCGAAACCGTCCTCAAACAAATAACACTTAAATCACGAAGCTTTACGAAAGAAAACGTCGAGGTCGGCGGCCAAATTATTGAGGATTCCGAAACAACCAAGCATAACGATGGAAAGCAGGCGCCCGTCCCATTCGCGATAAATCGCTGAACATTTCATAGATCATGTCGACCAACAAACTAGCGCTGGGAATCGATTTCGGCACCGAATCGGTCCGCGCGCTGCTCGTTGACCTCGCTGGCAACGAGCGCGGTTCGGCGGTCATTCGGTATCCTCACGGCCAAATCACGGAACGCCTACCCAACACTTCGATTGAGCTGCCGCCCGATTTTGCACTGCAGCATCCCCTCGATTGGATCAATAGCGCGAGCCAAGCAGTTGTGCAGGCGCGCCTAGCAGCGAACGCCTCCGCCGAAGATGTCATCGGCATCGGCGTCGACTTCACCAGCTGCACGATGCTCCCCACCCTTCGCGATGGCACGCCGCTTTGCTGCCTCGAGAAATTTGCCGATCGCCCCCAAGCCTGGCCAAAATTGTGGAAGCACCATGGTGCGCTTGCGCAGACGGAACGGCTAAACCGTATCGCCAAGGAGCGCAAAGAACCATTTCTCGCTCGCTATGGAGGCAGCATCGGGTTGGAATGGTTCTTCCCCAAGGTCCTCGAAACGCTGGAGAATGACATTCAAGTCGCCGCCGCCGCGGAAGTGTGGCTCGAGGCGGGCGATTGGTTTGTATGGCAGTTGATCGGCGGCGACGCCACCGCCCTCCCCCGGTCCACTTGCCAGGCCGGCTACAAAGCGATGTGGTCCGCTGACATCGGTTACCCGACCGCCGGCTTCCTAGGCTCAGTTCACGCCGCCCTGCCCGGCGTCGTCGCCGAAAAAATGCCAGGCCGCTTGATCGCCCCCGGCTTACGCGCCGGCGAGCTAACTGCGCAAATGGCCAAGCGATTCAAACTGAGCCCCGGTATTCCCGTCAGCGCGGCCATTATCGACGCCCACGCCGGCGTGCCCGGCGCCGGGGCGGCAGAAGCCGGTACGCTCGTCATGGTGCTCGGAACCAGCAGCTGCCACATGCTCAACGCCGAGTCGCAACAATTCGTTCCTGGCGTAGCGGGAATTGTCAAAGATGGAATTCTCCCCGGCTATTTTGGCTACGAGACCGGCCAGGCAGCCGTCGGTGATGCATTCGACTGGCTCCGCCGGTTGCTCGGGCAAGGTTCGCACGAGTCACTCGCCAAACAAGCCGCCGAAGCCCCACCCGGAGCGGCAGGCGTTCGCGCGCTCGATTGGATGAACGGTTGCCGCACGCCGCTCATGGACGGCCGCGCTCGCGGCGCATTCGCCGGCCTCTCGTTACAACATACTCCCGCTCACTTATACCGCGCTTTGCTCGAAGCCTCTGCGTTTGGTGTGCGGTGGATCGTGGAAACCATGCGCGAAGGCAAATTGCCCGTTGACAGGTTCATTGCGACCGGCGGCCTGCCCCACCACAATCCTTTGGTCGTTCAAATCTACGCCGATGTGCTTGGCGAAACCGTCGCCGTGCATCCCTGCCAGTACGGATCGGCGCTCGGGGCGGCGATCCTCGGAGCATTTGCCGCCGGCAGCAGTGCGAGCGGTTTTTCCACAATCGCCGCTGCAATCCGCGCCATGGCTGGATCTCGCGAAGATGTCGCTGGCCGGCAAGTTCATCATGTCGAACCCAATCAGGCTAACCGCCAAATCTACGCGACCGCCTATCGCGATTACCGCGACATGGCAGCTCACTTTCAATCTGCAGGATAGGTGAATGATGGCGATTCGCACTTCTGAAACCGACCACGCGGCGCGGCAAGTCTACTTGATCGCCAGCGGTGATCTGCGGCTCTCCGCGAACCGCACATGCTGGCCGGCCCAAAAGGAAATGGAAAACCGCCTCGGCGCCGCGATTGAAATGAATGGCTACCGCGTGGTGCGCGCCCATCCTGAAAACGCCGCCTCGGGCCACGGTTTCATCGCCTCCCAGCGCGAAGGGATCGAAGTATTTCGACACATTCCGCCCCGCGCGCCGCTGATTGTGGCCGAAGCCGTGTGGCAGTACTCCCATCATGTGCTTGCCGGTCTCACCACTCACCAGGGACCAATTCTTACCGTTGCCAATTGGTCGGGGCAGTGGCCGGGGCTCGTCGGTATGCTCAATCTGAACGGTTCGCTGACCAAGGCGGGCATCGCCTATTCCACCCTCTGGAGCGAGAACTTCGACGACAACTATTTCACGTCGAGACTCCGAGAGTGGCTTTCCGCCGGACGGTGTCAGCACGATACATCGCATGTTCACCCGTTGCGCGATTCCGATCTGGCGCGCGAAAACCGTGAGCTTGGCCAAAAGCTGGCCGCTACGCTCCATCGCGAAAAGGCGATCATGGGCGTCTTCGACGAAGGCTGCATGGGAATGTTCAACGCCATCGTTCCGGATGTTCTCCTTCACCCGACCGGCGTTTTCAAGGAACGGCTTAGCCAATCGGCCCTCTACCACGAAACCATGAATACGTCGGACGCAGAAGCTGTGGCCGTCCGCGAATGGCTCACCTCGCGCGGCATGCGATTTCACACCGGACAAGATCACGCCACCGAGCTCACCGAGAACCAGCTGCTGCTGCAGTGCAAAATGTACATCGCCGCCGTGCGAATCGCCGATGACTTCGGGTGCGATCTCATTGGCATTCAATACCAGCAAGGGTTGAAGGACCTCCTTCCCGCGAGCGACTTGGTCGAGGGGACGCTCAACAACGCCGATCGCCCGCCGGTCCGCAGCCGCGATGGACAACGCGTCCTCTTCGAGGGCCGACCCGTAATTCATTTCAACGAAGTCGACGAATGCGCCGGGCTCGATGCGCTCATTACAAACCGGGTGCAACAGGCGCTCAAGCAGCCGTTGGAAACAACGCTGCACGACGTGCGCTGGGGCGACCTCGATCGCTCGGGCACCGCCAACGAGTACGTGTGGGTATTCGAGATTAGCGGCTCGGCGCCTCCGGCTCATTTTGCCGATGGTTGGCGCGGGGCCGAAGGATTTCGTCAACCAGCCATGTATTTTCCCAGCGGCGGCAGCACGCTTCGGGGCGTTTCGAAGCCGGGCGAAATCGTCTGGTCCCGCATCTACATTGAAGGCGAAGAATTGGCCTGCGACCTCGGCCGCGGCGCTGCGGTCGAGTTGCCCCGCGAAGAAACCGAACGCCGTTGGGAAGCCACCACGCGCGAATGGCCCATCATGCACGCCGTGCTCTACGGCGTCACACGCGATCAGTTTATGGCCCAGCATAAGGCA
>DATBAY010000522.1:0-3577 GCA_036271295.1 Lacipirellulaceae bacterium
CGAAAAACACAAAAGACACGAAGTAAGAACGATCGCTTTTAATCATCTTCTTTTTCGTGCTGTTCGCGCCTTTCGTGGTAAATAGATCTACGAACGAACGCCATGCTCACCTACACTTCCCGCCGCGAGTTCCTCCGCCGCCTCGGCCTAAGTTCCGCCGCGCTCCCATTCGTCCTCAACCTCCCCAGCTTCAGTTATGCAGGCGAAGCCACCGCCTCGCGCCGCCAGCGCCTCATCGTCATGTTCAGCCCCAACGGCGTCGTCCCCGAAAACTTCTGGCCCGAAGGCCACGGCAGCGAATTCATCCTCAAAGAAAGCCTCTTCCCGCTTGAACCCTTCAAAAACCAATCGCTCATCCTCCACGGCATCTCCGACAAAATCCGCGGCGATGGCGACAACCACATGCGCGGCATCGGATGCCTGCTCACCGGCACCGAGCTTTTCCCCGGCAACATTCAAGGCGGCTCCGACACCCCCGCCGGCTGGTCCAAGGGCATCTCGATCGACCAGGAAATCAAAAACTTCCTCCAAGCCAACCCGCAAACCCGCACCCGCTTCGGCTCGCTCGAATTCGGCGTCATGGTCCCCGACCGCGCCGACACTTGGACCCGCATGTCCTACGCCGGCCCCAATAAACCGCTTACGCCGATCGACGACCCCTACCAAATGTTCGCCAAGCTCTACGGCCGAGCCAAAGACGAAGAAAGCCTCCGCAGCGTCCTCGACGACCTCCAAGCGGACTTCAAGAAAGTCGAGCACGTCGTCAGCAGCGAGGACCGCCACCTGCTCGAAGAACACACCACGTTCGTCCGCGAGATGGAGCAAGACCTCAAGGCCAACAATTCCCAAAACGTCGGCCACGCCGTCCCACAACTCGACCCCGGCGTCAAGGAAGAAAACGACAACATCCCGCGGCTCAGCAAACTTCAAACCGAGCTCCTCGTAAGTAGCTTCGCCGCAGATTTCACGCGCGTCGCCACCCTGCAATACACAAACTCGGTCGGCGAAGCCCACATGAAGTGGCTCGGCATCAAAGAGGGCCACCACCAACTCTCGCACGAGCCGGATACGAACAAAGAAGCCGTCGAAAAACTCACGCGCATCAACCAATGGTACTGCGAGCAACTCGCCTATCTGGCCCAACGCCTGGCCGACACCCCGGAACCCGGCGGCGGCGGATCACTTCTTGATAACACACTCATCGTCTGGACCAACGAGCTCGGCAAAGGCAACACGCACACGATGGACAACATCCCGTTCGTTCTCGTCGGCGGCGGACTCGATTTCAGCATGGGCCGCTCACTCAAATTCAGAAAAGTTCCCCACAACCGCCTCCTCCTCTCGCTCGCCCACGGCTTCGGCCATCGCCTCGAAAAATTCGGCAACCCCGACTACTGCGGCGACGGGCCGCTCGATCAGCTCACGTAGCTCGCATCTCCGTCCGCTGTTTCTAATTGAACTCTTTCCGGCGCCCACCACGCTGCGGGATGGGACCAAACGAGCACGGGCAACAGAAGTCGCACAAGCGCGATTGCGAAGCGTTGAGGAGGATGCGCGGCACGCTAAACGTCGCACTAACGCTCAAATCTCTCGAGCAAGCACGAAGCAGCTCTTCCGGCCGCAATTCCACCCCTTCTGTAACACCGTCCCCCTTCGCCCGTATCAGGTTATGAAGCCGGGCAATTTCGCCCAGTTGAACACCATAAAAACTTACTCTTATAGGAGAGTTTCAAATGACCGTTTCCGCTCACAAATTGATTGTTGCCGTCTCGACCGCAGCCACCCTACTGATTACCTCTGCCGTCATGGCTAACGCCCCTACCGGTGGCACTCGTCCCGGCCAGACCGGCACCCGCAGTGGTAAGGGTGCCACGACGACAACCACGCCTTCCAAGATTACCATCGCTGCGAACAAAGAGCAGCAACTTAAGGCTAACCGCGAATTTCGCGAAAAACTCCACGAGCAAGCCCTGAGGAAAGAGCAAATGCTCAAGGACAAGAACTCCGGCGACGGCAGCGGCGGAATCGTCATCACCCACGGTGGCGGCAACCTGCCGAAGGAACCGGGCAACAACCCAGACAAGAACTGGGGCCACAACTGCGGCAAAGATTACTGCAGCAAGGACTACTGCTTCGATCACTACCGCTCGTCGTGCTACTCCGAGTGCTCGTACGTTAACGTCGAACCAATGAATACCTACGTTGTGCTCCCCGGCGACACGTTCGAGAGCATCTCGCTGAAGCTCTTCGGCAACCCCACCGACTCGGCCAACATTGCCATGTTCAACCGCATGCCAATCGACTCTGCCTTGGCTCCCGGTCAGGTGCTGATGCTCCCGTCGATCAGTAAAACGCTGTAAGCGAGGTACGCACGTTCCAACAAAAGACCACTTGCCCGGTTTACTCTGGGCAAGTGGTTTTCTTTTGCGCCGGTATGAGAAACGGATAGCCTATTTCTTCAGCCAGCGGTCAGAACGCCTGTAGTCGGTTAAGTTCGCTTCCCCCGGAAGTGCCGCCAGCGGTCTCGAACTCTACCGATTCCTTCCGTAAATGATCGATTCCGCGCAGATATGCGCACCGGGACTTGCCATCCGTTGCGGCGCCAACTCAAGCAAATCTTGACAACCACCAAAGCCCCAGGTCATCATGCCTAGCGCCGGGTGGGTAAACAGGCCGCTGTCATCTTGTAGGATCGCTACTATGAAAGTCTTCGTCGCTTCCGCGTTTTCAATCATCGTTGGTGTCACAACGCAGGCCGTCCGCGCCGCCGACCTTTACGCCGCCAGCGGCCAGGGCTCAACAGGCGAGTTGTATATCATTGATCCCACGACCGGCGCCACCATCACGGATGTCGGCCCGCTCAACGATTCGACCGCTCGCAATTTCGGCATGACCGGGCTGGCCTTCGATCCCGTCTCCGGCGTGCTCTACGGCTCTTCAGCAAACGCCAATGCCGACACTTCTACCAGGGGCCAGCTCGTCACGATCAACCCGGCTACCGGCCTGGTCACGCCAATCGGCAGCTTTGGTCTCGCCGCGGGTGGCACGATGACGGACCTTGCCTTCGATCCAGTTACGCACGTGCTCTATGGGCTCCCTTCGAACGGAGGCGCTAGCCTCTTCACGATCAATACGTCCACCGCTCAGGCTACGCTCGTTGGTGCCTCGATTTTTGGCGCCACAAACGGAGGAGGCCTGGCCGTGAGCTCATCGAGCATTATTTACAGCTCACCACTGCAAACCAATTTCGGCACGTATGACGAGACCACGGGCACCTATACCGACATCGCGCCCCCCACCTTGCCCAACGGTCGAGGTTATGGTGCCCTGGCATTTAACGGCGACGTGCTTTACGGAATTGAAGTCGGCTCGCCCGACCACCTCGTAACTTTCGACACGACAACCGGTGCTGTTACTGATCTTGGCACGACCGCTGCCAGTTTTCTGGATGGTATCGCGTTCAAGCCCTCCGCGGCCACCCCCGTACAAGGCGACTACAATAGCAATGGCGTCGTCGACGCAGCCGACTACGTTCTTTGGCGCGATAGCGTGGGACAAGCCACGCTTCCCAACCGCG
>DATBAY010000523.1:0-20751 GCA_036271295.1 Lacipirellulaceae bacterium
GCGCATTGCGAGAAGGTTATCTCGCCGCGCTCGAACAGTTCCTTGCTACTGTGCGCCACAACTGTGCCCGCGACAACGTCGACTACGCCCTCATTCGCACCAGCATGCCGCTCGACGCCGCTTTAACGTCTTTCCTCAGACACCGCCTACGAGAAAGACAACGATGATTGCCAATTGAGTTTTTTCAATCTGCAATCCGAAATCCGCATTCCGAAATCGATTAAGGACAATCGCCACCTTGTCATTCCTGTTCCCCACGCTACTGACAATCGGTCTGCCGCTGGTCGCCGTCCCCATCTTGATCCACCTGATCAATTTGCGGCGGCAGCAGCGTATCCGTTGGGCGGCCATGCAATTCTTGATCGAAAGCCAGCGCCGCAACCGCCGCTGGATTTTTCTCAAGCAATTGTTGCTGTTGCTAGCTCGCATGGGCGTTATCGCTGTGCTCGTGCTGATGCTCGCTCACCTTGTGCTCCGCAACGAATGGATGAGCCTGCTCGGTCGCGGCACCACACACCACTTGGTGCTGCTCGACGACAGCTACTCGATGAGCGATCGCTGGAACGAAACGACCGCGCTCAACGAAGGCAAACGCGCGGTGCAAGCGATCGTCGATCAGGCTGCCCAACAATCGGATACGCAGCTCATCACACTGATGCGGTTTTCCGAAGCGGCCCGCCTTTCGGCCACCGTCCAACCAAAGATTTTGGCCGAGCGAATCAACGACACTTTTCGCAGCCGCTTGGAATCGCTACTCGCTGGTTGGGAACCGTCCGAAACGGACGTCGGCCCCGCCGAGGCGCTAAAGGCCATTCCGCGACTTCCACTCGGCGACAACGATCAATCGCTCATTGTCTATCTCATCAGCGATTTCCGCGCCCGCCAGTTTTCAAGTGCCACCGAAATCCGCCAGCTGCTGGCCGACCTCAAAGAGAAGGAACACGTTTCGCAAATCCACCTCGTTCGCTGCGTTCGGGAAGCGCGTCCAAACCTCGCCTTAACATCGCTCAAGCCCGAGTCGGGCGTCCGGGCCGCCGGGGTCGAAATGTGGATGAGCGCCACCGTTGCGAACTACGGCGACGCCCCAGCCCGGGGCGTCACCGTCCAACTTCAACAAGATGGCGATGCCCTGCCGGCCCTGGTGCTGGACGACATCCCAGCCCGCGATGAAGTCACGCACAAATTTCGCGTCCAATTCGCCGGCACCGGCGCGCACTGGTTAGACGCGGCGCTACCCGCCGACGCAGTTGCCACGGATAATCACCGCTACTTTGCCTGCGACCTGCCGGCTGCTCGCCCCGTTCTCATTATCGATGGCTCGCCCGACGGCCGCGGCGGCCATCAGCTTTCGCTTGCCCTCGCGCCCGGCGGCAACACGCACACGGGGTGGCAGCCCCATATCGAGCAGCCCGCCTTCCTTGCCGATCCCGACCGCCTCAACCAGCAAGCCGCCGTTTGCCTCATTGATGTCCCGCACCTTAACGACGACGAGCTCGCCGCGCTCGAGACGTACGTCCGCAACGGCGGCGGTGTGGCGTTCTTTACCGGCGCGAACATTGACCGCGCTTACTACAACGACCGCCTCTACAAAAACGGTGCCGGTTTGTTCCCCGCCCCGCTCAAATTGCCGACGCAACTTCTCGATCGCAGCGGCGAATCGACGCCCGACGTAGATGTCACTCAGCATCCGCTCTTTCAAGTCCTCTCCGGCCGCCGGAACGGATTTCTGCCCCTGCTCACCGTCGACTACTTCTACGCGTTGCAAGAAGGCTGGCGGCCACCCACCGACGGCAGCGCCAAAGTCATTGCCAGTCTCCGCAACAACGCACCGCTGGTGATCGAAAAGAAGTTCGGAAAAGGCCGCATCATCGCTCAGCTCACTAAGCTTTCTTCCGCCGAAACCCCGCTCGGCCGTTGGACGAACTGGAGCCTCAACCCCGCCTTCCCTGTCCTCGCGAACGAGCTCGTCAGCTACCTCGCCGTCGCTCACGATACGGATCCCCTCCTCCGCATCGGCGACGACCTCGTCATCTCGGCCGAGGAAGGCAAGTTTGAACCGCGCTTCCGCTTCCTGCTCCCCACCCAACCCGCCGTCTCCAAAGCGACCGCTTCCGAACCCGGATCGGGCGAGCTCGCCGCGGCGAACGGGAAACCCGCGCCCCGCGACGCCAACGTCCTCCGCCCTGAAGTCACCATCGAAGCCACCGCCGCCAACCACCAGCTCACCGCCAAACTCGAAAACCTCTCCGCGAGCGGCATCTACGAAGTCCAACTGCAACCGACCAACGGCCCCATCGAACGCCACGACTACGCCGTCAACGCGCCCACCGGTGAAGGCGACCTCGCCCTCACACCGCCGCCCGACCTCACCCGCCAGCTCGCCGGCGTCGACTACCAAATGCACGACGCCAGCGACATGTCGCTCGATTCGCAACAACTCGCCGGCTTCCAAATGAGCGACGCCCTGCTCGCCGGCCTCATCGCACTGCTGCTCGCCGAGCAACTGCTGGCGTACCTGGCGAGCTATCACATCAAGCCGTTACGAGGAGGTGCAAAGTGAACCTCCGAAAGCGAGTCGTCCAGATATTGCAAAATGCAAAATATAAAACATTGCGCACTTCGGCAATGTTTATTTTGCAATTCGCATTTTGCATTTTGCAATGTCCACCTGCAGTATGCCTCGCGGCACAAGCTGCAAATGGTAACCCATCTGTCGCCGCCAATGCCGCGACGACCGAAACTGAGCACACCGAATACGACATCTCACGCTTGCGCTCCTTCGACGACGACCGCTTGCCCGCTGCCCTCATCATCGCCGGCGCCATCGCCTTGGTCGGCATCGTCTGGCAGCTCTATCGCCGCGACGCCATCGAGCTGAACCGCGGCACACGCGTCGCCGTCATGCTTCTGCGCAGCCTCGCGCTTTTCGGCCTGTTCGTTTTCTTCCTTGGCATCGAACGCCGCACCTCGCGCGAAATCGTCCACAACTCGCAGGTCGCCGTGCTGGTCGACGTCAGCCAAAGCATGGGCCTCAGTGAAAACGAATTGTCGCCCGACCAGTCAGTAACTCGCATTAAATCCGTCGTCAGCGCCCTTCAAAACAGCCCACTCATGGACGAACTTCGTGAAACGCACGATGTAAACGTCGCTCGCTTCGACCAGGATGTAGAACCGGTCATTTCACTTCCGAAGGCCGAAGTCTTGACGATCGATGGCAAAAAGCCGAAGCCTGGAGCTCCTTTTAAAGGTCCTTTTCCAGTCGCAACGACAACTCCCGGTCCCGCGCCGATCAACTGGTCCACCGAACTCCAACCCCGTGGCCCGCAAACACGCATCGGCCAAGCGTTGGCCGATGAGCTCCGCCTCTATCACGATGCCCCACTCGCTGGGATTGTCGTCATCTCCGATGGCGCTCAAAACGCCGGTATCGACCCGGCCGCCGCCGTCGAGGCGGCGCGCCAAGCGAAAGTTCCGCTCTACACGATCGGGGTCGGCTCGGCCGCCGCTCAGCACAACGTGGCCGTCCGCGACCTTGTCGTCCCAACCCGCGCTTTTCCCAATGATACGCTCAACATCACCGGCTATCTGCAAGCCAACGGATACGCGGGCCGATCGGTCGACGTCGAGCTCACTCGCCGCCGCTCCACCGATCCCGCCGGCGGCGGCACGCCGGTCGCCACGCAGCACATCGCTCTCGGCAAGGACGGCGAAATCGTGCCCGTCACGTTCGACACCGAGCCCGGTGAGCCCGGCACGTTCGTGTTTCAACTTCGCGTGAAAGCGCCGCCCGACGACGGCAACGCCCGCGATAACTCCCGCGAAGCCGAGATCGAAATCGTCGACCGCAAAACGCGCGTCCTCCTGTTCGCCAGCGGCCCGATGCGCGATTACCAATTCCTTCGCAATCAACTTCATCGCGATTCGTCGATGATCACCGACATCTATCTGCAAACCGCCCAGCCCGGCATGTCGCAAGACGCCAACAAGATTCTCGACCATTTTCCGAGCACACCCGAAGAACTCTACCAATACGACTGCATCGTGGCGTTCGATCCCGATTGGACCAAGCTCGATGCCACCCAAATCGAGCTCGTCGAAAAATGGGTCTCCGAAGAAGCCGGCGGCCTCATCGCCATCGCCGGCCCCATCGAAACTCCCAAGTGGATTCGCAGCACCGAGCACGCCAAGTTACGCGACCTCTATCCAGTCGTCTTCCAGAATCGCCTGACCATGCTGGACGACGCCCAGCCCGCCGGCGACACCGCTTGGCCGCTGGCCTTCGAGCGCGCCGGCCGCGAGGCAAAATTCTTGTGGATCGCCAAGAACGCCGCAGAGAGCGAAGCTGCCTGGGATAATTTCCCCGGCGTCTATGGTTATTTCGCGGTAAAAGGCGAAAAGCCCGGCGCGACCGTCTACGCCCGCTTCTCGAATCCTGAAACCGGCACCGCGAATCAGCGACCCGTATACTTCGCCAGCCAGTACTACGGCGCTGGCCAGGTCTTCTATATGGGCGGCGGCGAAATGTGGCGGCTTCGTCGCATTGATCCCGCCTACTTCGAAGTTCTTTACACCAAGCTGATCCGTCACGTTAGTCAGGGCCGCATCCTCCGCGGCTCGTCGCGCGGCGCGCTACTCGTTGAACGCGATCGCTACGAGCTCGGCGAAACCGCAGTTATCCGCGCGCGACTCTCCGATCCGCAACACAAACCGCTCACAGTCGAAAGCGTGGGCGCACAACTATTGCGCCCAGATGGATCCGCCGAATCAGTAAAACTCTCGGCCGACGCCGAACGCCCTGGCATGTACGTCGGCCAGGCCACCGTGCTGCAAGAAGGCACCTACCAAATTGCCCTCTCATTACCTGGCGGCGGCGATGAACCTCTCACACGTTATTTGCAAGTTCGAGTGCCCGACCTGGAACGCTCCCACGCCGAACGCAACGACCCGCTGCTGACGTCGATCGCCAAAGACACCGGCGGCATCTACTATCAACATATCGACACCGCGATCCACGGCGAGGGCACTACGCCCGCGCTCGGCCACGCGATAAAAAGCCGCGCCGAAATCAAACTTGTGAAAGGCGCGCCCGACAAGCAATTCGCCAAAGCGCAAATGCAATGGCTACTCGCCCTCATTGCAGGGTCGCTGTTTGTCGAATGGATCGTCCGCCGCATGAACCGGCTGGCGTAGACATCGAGCGAGCAAACTGTCAGCGAACGAATGAACCGTCCCAGCCCACATACCGAATTGACGCCTGCCGTTCGCAGTGCCCTCGCGGGCGTGCGTCGGCGAATCCGCGCTTATGTGTGGATCGAAGGGTTCGCGCTCTTGATCATCCTCGCCGGGTTGGCGTTCTGGCTCGGAATGGCCGGCGACTGGCTCTTCGAGCCGACGCCGCTCGTTCGCAAAGGCGCATTCGGCGTCATCGGCGTCATCGCGCTTCTCGTTGTCTATCGATATTTACTGCGCCGCGCGTTCGTACCGATTTCCGATGCCACTGCCGCCATCCTCCTCGAACGACATTTTCCTAACCTGCAAGATCACGTCATCACCGCCGTCGACGTCGCCCGTAAACGTGGCCCAGATGTTGACTACCACCCGCAGCTAGCTTCTGCCACCACGCAAGCGGCCGACCGCGCAATCACGGGCGTTCGTGTGTCGCAACTATTCAATCGCGGCCCGCTCTTGCGCAAAGTCTTTGCGGCGATAGGTCTGGTCGCGTCCGTCGCGATCTTTGCATTCAGCGCCCACGACGTTTTTAGTTTCTGGCTCAACCGCATCGCCCTTAGCGAAGAACCCTGGCCGCGCCGCGTGCAGCTCGAAGTCGTCGGCTTTCCGCCCGACGCCGCCGGACAGCGCACGCACAAACTCGCGCAAGATGATGACCTCGAATTGCTGGTCCACGCGAACACCAACGGCTACAAAGTCCCCGACGAAGTCGAAATCCGCTTCCGCCTCGCCGATGGCCGCCGCGGCCGCGACACACTCACTCGTGTCGGCGACGCTGCGAACAGTGGTGGCGATTTCCAGCTGTTCCGCTACGAATTCAAACACGTCACGGGCGACATGGATTTCGACATCGTCGGCGGCGACGACCGCGTCCGCGATCTGCATCTAAAAGTAGTCGACCGTCCCGAGCTATACGCGATCGAGCTCGAATGCGCGTATCCCGAGTACCTGGGCCGCGAGCCGCGTCGCCTGCCCGTCACTGGCGGCATGCGAATTCCCGAAGGTACGCACCTCGTGCTGCACGCTTCCTCGACCAAACCGCTCACGGCGGCCCGAGTTCATGGCATGAAGGAAAAGGAAGATACATCCCTTACGCTCGATAGCAAATCCGAGCAGAAACTTGAATGGAACTACGGTCCGCTCACCGCCGATGACGTGCTGACCGTCAACGTGACCGATATCGACGGCGTTTCCTCGCGCGAACCGTACCGCGTTTCGCTCTCCGCCGTGAAGGACGAGCTACCGCAGGTCGCCGTCCGCCTCTCCGGAATCAGCAGCGCGATCACGCCGGAAGCAATTCTGCCGTTCGTCGGCAAAATCACGGATGACTACGGCCTCGACCATGCCTGGTTCGATTACCAGGTCGACGGCGGTAAAGTCGCATCACGATTGCTCGTTCACCAGCCGCGCGGTGAGCCCAATCTAGAGAAAATTGACTCTTTCGACACCCGTGCGACCGACCCCAAAACCGGGCAGCGGATCCTCACGCTCAAACCGAAACAGCGGTTCACCATCTCGCTCAAAGCGACGGACCGCTTCAATCTCTCGGATGAACCCCGCGCCGGCAGCAGCCAGCAATTTATTCTCGACGTCGTCACCGTCGCCGATCTGCTCGCCCTCGTCGAACGCCGCGAACTCAGCCTGCGGCAGCGATTCGAATCGGTGTACGAGAAACTGACCGATACGCGTAACCTTTTGAACCGCGTCGAAACGAACGACTCCGCGGAGTCCGGCGACTCCAAAGGACCGGCCGTGCCAGGCAAAAGCGACGAAAAAGCTGACGCCGTATCAGCCGCCGACAACACGACCGACACGACCGCCGCCCAGCGCATGCTATCACGCCGCCGCCTACGTGTGGCTGGCTCGCTGCAAAACGTCGTTCAATCGGCCGACGAAGTGAAAGGCATTGCCGAAGCGTTCGACGACCTGGGCGACGAACTGACCAACAACCGCATCGACAATCCCGATCTAAAAAACCGCCTCGGGGAACAAATCGCCAAGCCGCTGCATCTAATCGTCGATCCGCGTATGCCGGCCCTCGCGGCGCAGCTAAAATTGGTAGAAGAGCGGCTCGACGACGCCGCCGCCACGGCCGCGGAGCTGAAAAAAGCGATCGCCCAGGCCGACGAACTCCTCGTAGCCATGCACCAAGTGCTCGATAAAATGCTCGAACTGGAAAGCTATAACGAAGTCGTCGCCCTGCTCCGCGGCATCATTACCGACCAGGAAGAAATCAACCACCGCACCAAAGAACGACAAAAAGAAAAGCTCAAAGGCATCTTAGAGAATTGATTGCGTCCGACTTTTTTTATGCCAAGGCGCGCACGCGCAAAGAGAAGACAGAATGACCGTCGCTTCGCCAAAACTCGCGCTTCGACGCAACCCGCCGAACGCACTCTCTGCGCCTCTGCGCCTCTGCGTGATTCTTCTGTCCGTCGTATTTGCGTACATCGGCCGTTGCCCAGTATGCGCCGAAGAGCCCAAGCCGGGCGCAGGATCTCCCGCCACACCAACGGAATCAAAATCACCAACGCCCCCCAAGCCCGCCGCTGCCGACGACGAACTCTCCGTCGAGCAGGCTCGCCTCGCCGATCGTTACAAACGATTGGAAGAAGTCGTCGGCCGTCTCGCCGAAGTATCATCGTCGAGCGATCCGCGCCGCGCCAAGCTCCTCCGCGAAGCCATCGCACAAAGCCGCGAGGAAGACGTTAACGTCCGCTTCGAATCGATCGTCAAGCTCTTGCAGGATGAACGCCTCTCCGCCGCTACGACGAACCAGATCGAGTTGCAAAAGGAGCTTGATAATCTCCTATCGCTGCTGCTTAAAGCCGACCGCGACAACGAGCTCAACTCGCAGCGCGACCGCGTGAAGGCATACCTCAAAGAAGTCGGCCGCCTGATTCGCGACCAAAAGAGCGTCCGCGCCCGCACCGAAGGCGGCGACCAGTTCAAACAACTCGGCCAGGATCAACAGCGCATCGCCGGGGACACTGCCAAACTCGGCGGCGATATCTCCAACACGGAGGGCAAGAAAAACCACGACACCGACAAGTCACCCAAGCCTGGCGATAAAGATAGCAAGAGCGACAAGGACGAAGATAAGAACAACAAAGATAAAGACAGCAACAAGGGTTCCAAAGGCGACAAGCCACCTAATGACAAACCGTCGAAGCCAAACGATTCGGGCAAGCCGAGCGACAAACCTGGCGCGGGTCCCGATTCGGAAAAGCCATCCGATGCCGGCAAACCTTCCGAAGGTTCTCCTCCAAGCGATTCCAAATCACCACCGAGCGATTCGCCCGGCCAGCCTTCGCAATCGCCGCCGTCGCAATCGAAACCCACGCCGGGTCAACCCGGCGGCCAACCCTCCGGCGACGACGACAACAAAGCCCAGCAGCCTCCGCAACCGCAAGATCCCGCCGAGCGTGCGACCAATGAACTAAAAAAAGCGCAGCAGAAAATGGAGGAAGCGCAAAAGAAGCTGAACGATGCAAAACGCAAAGGCGCAACCGAGAGCCAGCAAGAAGCCGTCAAGCAGCTCGAGCAAGCCAAAGCCGAGCTCGAACGCGTACTACGTCAGCTGCGCGAAGAAGAGCTGGAACGCACGCTCATCGCACTCGCCGCTCGCTTCCGCAAAATGCTCGAAATGCAAACCGCCGTTTACGACGGCACCGTAAAGCTCGACCAGGTGCCCGAGGCCCAGCGCACGCATGACCACGAAATCGAATCCGCCCGCCTCAGCCGCAATGAATCGCAAATCGTTCATGAGGTAGAAAAGGCTCTCGCGGTGCTTCGCGATGAAGGCTCCTCGGTCGCGTTCCCAGAAGCCGTCGATCAAATGCACGACGACATGCGACAAGTCGCCGAACGCCTGGCCGCCATCAAACCCGATAAGCTCACCCAAAGCATCGAGCAAGACATCATCGCCGCGCTCGAAGAAACGATTGCCGCGCTCGACCGCTCGATCAAAGATCTCGACAAAAAGAAGACACCCCCAGGCCAGCAATCGCAGGCCGGCCAGCCGGAAGACATGCCGCTCGTCGACAAAATCGCCGAGCTGAAAATGATTCGCTCGCTCCAAATGCGGATTAACAAACGCACTCAGCGGTATGGCGAAATGCTTAAAGACGATCAGGTAGAAACCCCCGATCTGTTAAAGTCGCTCCAGGACCTCGCAGACCGCCAGCAACGTGTCTACCGGGCAACGGCCGATTTGCAGCAAAAACGCAACGATTGAGGTTTGGGACCATCCCGTCGTGTGGCACAATACAACGGCTGGTTGGCCGCGGAAACGAATCTGCTGGCAAACCAGGTAAACTGCCGATGACAATTTCGGTTGGGCGATTGTTGGACAGTTCGTCTTGAGGGTGGATAATAGAGTATGTTTCATCTCGGCGGCCGGTGAGCATGTCGCATGCTCAGCGTGTAACGAACGAGGACCCGCTTTCCATGCTTGACCGACGCCTACGCCGCCGAATTCTCGCCGCCGCTTTGCTCCTTCCGATCGCTTCCGCTGCCGCGTTCGCGGGTAGCGAGTTCCTTTCCGAGCCGACTTGGCAGTCGCCGACAACCGAAGCCGTCCACGCCCGGTTGGAAGATTACCTTCACGCGTCCAATTTGCCGGCGAGCCGTCAGACGGAAGTCCGCGACCAATGGGCCGCCACAAAGAGCGAGGCCGCGGACGTCAGCGTACTCGATCGCCTCGCGCCGTGCCTGGCGAAAGCCGATGACCGCGTCGCCAATTTGATCGAGCTCTGCGCTACGGCTCACAAGCCGGGTGCGAAGCTGCCCGAATTCGCCTGGCTCGCCAATAGCGAAACGCCTGCCTTCATTCGCAACAACATGCGAGTCTTCCTTGCTCGCTGGCTCGTTCAAGAAGGTTATTACGACGAAGCGATCGCCTGGACCGAAGGCCTCGAAACCGAAGACGTCGTTGCCCCCGAAACGCTCCTCTTCTACCGCGCCATTGCCTACCACCAACTGGTGAATCCGACCAAGGCGGATGCAAGCCTGGCACAGTTGCTACAGCGTCAAGAAGCGTTGCCAACTCGTTACCAAAAACTTGCCGACCTAATGCAGCACGACATCGCGGGCCTGCAAGATGATTCACTCGATCACATCTCGCGGCGGATGAACGATGTCCGCCGCCGGCTGGCTCAAGGTCAACCCGGTCAGCCTGCGCAAAAAGTTGAGAACGGCGTAATCGACTCGCTCGACAAACTCATCAAGAAGGCCGAAGACCAAGCGCAAAAGCAGGCCCAAGCACAAGCCGGCAGCGCCGGCGGCAAGAGCCAGCCCAGCGCGCCGATGCAAGACAGCCAAATCGCCGAGCTCAAAGGCCCGGGCAAAGTCGATCGCAAAGACGTCGGCCACAAAGCCGGGTGGGGCAACATGAACGATAAGGACCGCGAAAAGGCGATGCAGGAAATCGGCCGCGAATTTCCCTCCCACTACCGCGAGGTCATCGAGGAATACTTCCGCCGCCTGGCGGCCGAGGAATCTAACGAGAAACCGTAGTCGGCAATTCAACGTACTCCCCTCGCCCGATCATCGCGCTCCCACCGACACTGACGAACTTCACGAGCGAGGCCAACTTGCACCTTCCGCGCGGTCGCATCGATTTTTTCCAGAGCACGACTAGCGTGCTGCTGCTGACGTGCTTCCTCGCGCTCGCGACCCGCACTTCGATCGCCGCTGTAACCGCCACGCGCCTCGATGGCGCGACGATCTCTGGCGAACTTCGCAGTTGGACGGAATCTCAACTGGTCATCGCCACATCCGCCGGCGAGCAGCATATTACCGCGGAAGAACTATTGTCGCTCTCTTGGCCAGCTGCGGATAAGTCGGCAGATTCGCAAGAAAATGCATCGGGTCTCGTCGACCTGACCGACGGCTCCGAAATCCCAATCGAAAACATCAGCGTCCGGTCCAAGCAATCGACATCGAAAGACCAAAGCGGCTCGGCCACCCTCACCTCGCCTCGCTCGACATCGCCAAAATCGCCAGTCGTAACCACGCTTCCAACGAACCGGATTGCTGTCGTTCTATTTAAGCCGGTTAACGGCGCGCTCGTGAAACAGTGGGCGGAAATCCGGGGCCTTAAATCGGCTGGCGATTTGCTCGTCGTTGCGAAGCGCGATGGCACGAGTCTCGACTATGTCGAAGGCGTCGTGGGCGAGGTATCAAGTGATAAAGTTGAGTTCAAACTCGACGGTGAAACAAATCGTGTTGATCGCGCTCGAGTCACCGGCATCGTTTACTCACACCCCAGCGACCCATCCGCCGCGAAAACGAACCTGGTCGTTCACGGCCGATCCGGTCTTCGTCTCAACGTAAATGAGATTCACCTCGCCGATGACTTCGTCACGATGAAGACAACGGGTGGCACGTCGGTGCGCTGGCCAGTTTCAGATTTGGACGGCGCCGACTTCTCCTCCGGCAAATTGATGTACTTAAGCGACATCGAACCAGCCTCACAAAATTGGACGCCGCTCGTCGGCTTGCCCACCGGCATATCGCTCGCCGCGCAATACGGTCTGCCCCGCCGCAATCATTCGGCCTTCGGCGATATGCTTACGCTGAACATAAAAAACAAAAACGACGACACGACCCGGCCCGGCGCCCTCCGCTCATTCACTAAGGGCCTCGCACTTCGCAGCCGCACCGAACTTGTCTATCGTCTACCCGAAGGTTTTAATCGCTTCACGGCCCTCGCCGGCATCGATCCGGATACCGCCTCCACGGGCAACGTTCAACTGACCATTCTCGCCGACGACCGTTCCTTACTGGCCACGGAGGTTGCCGGCGGCCAATCCCCGCTGCCAATCGATGTCGCTATTTCGAACGCCAAGCGATTGAAAATCATCGTCGATTTCGGTCAAAATCTCGATACAGGCGATTGGCTGAACCTCTGCGACGCGAAGATTTTGAAGTAACGTGCGACAAAAGCTTAAACGATTTCGAATTGCGGATTGCGGATTGCGGATGACAGCCCACAATCCGCGATCCGCAATCCGCAATTTGCATTCTCAACCATTCCGCGCGGCTCTTCTCCCAATTTGCATTTTGCAATTTGCATTTTGCTTTTTGCAATGTTCCGCCCTGGCCGCCAACCCTGATCCCGACGTCCTCGCCGCTGAGAAAGCCCGCGTTGAAACAATCGAGCGCATCTCGAAACCTACGGTCGCGATTTTTTCCGCCGACGGCAACGGCGGCGGCTCCGGCGTTATCATCTCGCCCGATGGCTACGCCCTGACCAATTTCCACGTTGCCGCCCCCACCGGTCCCGCGATGAAAGTCGGACTTTCGGACGGCCGCTTCGTCGATGCGGTCCTCGTCGGCCTCGACCCCGGCGGCGATGTTGCCCTGGTAAAGTTATTGGGTAAAGGCGCATTCCCCGTCGCCGAGCTGGGCGATAGCGACACCTGCCGTGTCGGCCAATGGGTCTACGTCGTCGGCAATCCATTTCTACTTGCCGAAGATTTTAAGCCAACGATCACCTACGGAATTCTCTCCGGCGTCCATCGCTACCAGTTCCCTTCGGGAACGCTGCTAGAATACTCCGATTGCCTGCAGACCGACGCGTCGATTAACCCCGGAAACTCCGGCGGCCCCATGTTCGATGCGGCCGGCAAACTCATCGGCATCAATGGTCGCGGCTCGTTCGAAAAGCGGGGCCGCGTCAACGTCGGCGTCGGCTACGCCATCTCGATCAATCAAATCAAACGCTTCATCGGACTATTGAAAAGCGGCCGATTCGTCGATCACGCCTCGCTCGGAGCCACCGTCTCCGCCGACTCGGATGGCCGCGTCACCGTGGATGACATCTTAGAAAACAGCGACGCCTACCGCCGCGGCCTGCGCTATGGCGATGAACTGCTGCGCTTCGCCGGCCGCGATATCACCAGCCCGAACGCTTTCAAGAACTCGCTCGGCACGCTTCCGGCCGGCTGGCACGTGCCGCTCACCTATCGCCGCGATGGTAAAGAGTTCGACATCAACGTCCGTCTTGCTGCCGCTCATCGCGAAGGCGAACTGGAGCAGCTGCTACAGGCCGAAGAAGAACCCGAGCAAAAACTGCCCGGTAAAGGCGAGCCACACCCCGGCGACAAACCTCAACCAAAAGACCCAGAAAAGCCCGAATCACCGCCGGGAAAGCCAAAGATCGAAGTCCCTGGTTTCCCGAAGCGTGCTCCAGCTGCTAAAGCCAAACGCCCGCCGGCGTTGCCGAAGAGTGTGCGCAAGTATTATGAAGCCGCGCCTGGTTACGCCAACTATTGGTTCAATCGCTACCATCAGCAGCGCGTGTGGAATGCGTACCTTTCTCACGGCGATTTCGCCGAGCTCGGCTGGAATTGGAAAATCAAAGCCAAAACCGCCGACGGCAAAGCGGACATCGCGATCGATCTCACAGAACAGAACGGCTCGATCACGATGCCCGAAGGTCAATCGGGCGTAGAATTCGGCAACTCGCTGATCGAAGCGACCGGCCCGCCACGCTCCGGCGGTCTACTCGCCGCTCTGCATCTGTGGCAGCGTCTGCTCCTTGTCGGCCCACGAAAATTCGGCGAAGTCTATTACTTGGGCAGCATCCCCTGGAAAACAGATGACAATCTCGCCGATTGCCTGGTCGCGACCGCCGCCGGCGTGGAAGCAAGATTCTACTTTGATGCCGAAAAGTCAAACCTCATCGGCCTCGAACTGTACACCTCTGAAGACGACGATCCCTGCGAGATAACTTTCGACGATATTCGCACCGTCGATGGCCGCTCGCTGCCCTATCACTGGACCGTCCGCCACGGCGACGACACGTTCGCCAACCTCAACGTAACTTCGTACGAATTCGGCGCCACGCCGAAACCAGAGAAGAAATAATATATTGTCGTATGTTTCCTAGCCCCCAGCCCCCAGCCCCCAGCCCCCGGCGTTTCGCATACGTCCGCGCCGTTGCACTAGCCGTCGTTTACCTCCTCGCCGGGGTGAGCGTCGCGCGGGCCAGCGACGGCGCGGCGTCTTTTATCGACGTCGCCCGTGAAGTGCAGCCAAAGGTCGTCAAGCTTTACGGCGCCGGCGGCCCGCGCGGATTGGTCGCTTACCAAAGCGGCCTGCTCATTTCCGGCAAAGGCCATGTGCTGACGGCCTCTAGCTACGTCCTCGATGCGGATGAGGTGACGGTCGTCCTCAACGATGGCCGCCACTTTACGGCCAAATACGTGGCCTCCGATCCGATCACCGAAATCGCCATGCTCCAATTCGATCCTGGCAAAGAAGAAGTCCCTCACTTTGACCTGGCAGCCGCCAAAAAAGCCGAAGCCGGCACGCGCGTCCTGGCGTTCAGCAACTTGTTCGGCATCGCTGTCGGCGATGAGCCCGTGAGTATGCTCCACGGCGTGATTTCAGCGGTCGCGCCGCTCGAAGCGCGCCGCGGCGCGTTCACCGCCAACTACCATGGCGACGTCTACGTCGTCGACGCTTCCTCTAATAATCCGGGCGCAGCAGGTGGCGCTCTCACGGATGCCGACGGTCACCTGCTCGGCATGCTTGGCAAGGAGCTTCGCAGCAACGTGAGCGGCACCTGGCTGAACTACGCCCTTCCCGTTTCGGCTTTTGCCGCGACCGCGGAAGACATGATGGCCGGCCGCTTCACACCGCCCGATACGAAAGAAGCCGACCGCCCAACGAATCCGCTCACGCTCTCCGCGCTCGGCGTCGTGCTCGTGCCGGATGTCGTCACCCGCACACCACCATACGTTGATCGCGTGTTGCCGAATTCGCCAGCGGCCGCCGCGGGACTTCGCCCCGACGATCTGGTCGTCATGATCGATAGCCAGCCAGCCCCTTCATGCCGCGAAGCCAACCGTTTGACCGAGCGCCTCGAGCGCGATGCGACGCTCCATCTCGGGGTGCTTCGAGAAGAACGGCTCCTCGAGTTTACGCTCACAGCCAAGCCGACTGAGCCGGCCAAAGACAACGACCCCACCAAGAAATCGAGTGATGAAACCAAACAAACGGACTAGATTCACAAATCGGGAGGGCGAGGCTCCCGCCGAGCTAGCGTGTGCGCATGACGGCTCAGCAGGAGCTTCGCCCTTCCGGGTGTTCAAGCAACTGCTAGTTCTTCTTTTAATCGTCGGCGGGATTTTGCACCCCGCGCACCTCCCTACGGCTGCCGCCGATGACTCTTCGCTGCCCGCCCGTGAACAAGCCGCACTCAATGCTGCGGTCGATAGGGTGGCACCGTCCGTCGTGCAAATCCGCACGGTTGGCGGGCTCGACGTCGTCGACGGCACCGTCCTCGCCGATGGTCCGACCACCGGCCTCGTGATCTCTGCCGATGGTTACATCATTTCCAGCGCTTTCAATTTCGCCCAGCAGCCCTCATCAATCTTGGTGACATTCCCCGGCGGCAAACAAGCGCCCGCCGAACTTGTCGCCACCGATCATAGCCGTATGCTCGTGCTGCTGAAGGCCAACGGCATGGCAGATTTGCCCGTGCCCGAAATGGCCCCCGTCGACGAAATTCGCCCCGGCCAGTCGGCGGTCGCGGTCGGACGAACGTTCCGCGCCGATCGAACCAATGTCACGGTCGGCATCGTAAGCGCCGTGAACCGCATGTTCGGCAAGGCGATCCAGACCGATGCCGACGTTTCGACCGCTAACTACGGCGGGCCGCTCGTCGATATTCGTGGCCGTGTTCTCGGCATCATCGTCCCCATGTCGCCCCAAGCGACCACTGACGTTGCCGGCACCGAGTGGTACGACTCCGGCATCGGCTTCGCCGTGCCAATCGCCCCGCTCGGCGAGCGCATCGAGCGAATGAAGAAAGGGGACAACCAACGCTCCGGCCTGCTGGGCGTCGGCATGCAACCCAAAAATCCTCACTCGGCTCCGGCCGAATTGGCCGCCGTCCGACCCGATTCGCCCGCCGGTCTCGCCGGACTAAAAAAAGGCGACCGCATCGTTGAGTTCAATGGAAAGCCGATTCATTCTCAATCGGACCTGAAGTTCGCGCTCGGTCCGCGGTACGGCGGCGATTCTGTCCAAGTTGTTGCCAAGCGCGGCGATGAGCGCATCGAACGTACGATCCAGCTGGTCGGTGAGCTCTCGGCGTTTCGCCACGCCTTTTTAGGTATTCTCCCGCTTCGGCCGCTCGCCGAAACTAAAGACGCGGCGGATGCCACTTCTCAAAAAGATGCCACTACGAAGGAGAGCGAAGACGCCAATCCAACCTCTAAGGACTCACCCAACTCGGATGAGGATACAAAGTCTGGCAACGACACCGAGAAACGAGACGCCGCACCCAACGATCAAAACTTCGCCGGCGTTGCCGTCCGTTCGGTCTATCTCGAGAGTCCCGCCGCAAAGGCTGGCATTCAAAGCGGTGACCGCATCGTGAACATTAATGAAACCAAGGTGAAGACCATCGACGATGCGATCCAAGCGCTCAACAACATTGCCCCGACCGGAAAGGTGTCGCTCCGATTGAGCCGCAACGGCACAGCGATAGATGTGGAACTATCCGCCGCAGAACTACCGACAACCGTGCCGGCGGAACTGCCGCCCGCCATCGAGGCCCCGGCCGCTGCGACCAACCCGCCGGCAAAAACCGCCGGCGAAACCATTGAAATGAAGCTGCCCGAGTTTCCCCACACCTGCAGCGTGTACGTGCCCGCCACGCGCGCCGCAGGCGAATCATTCGCCGCACTATTATGGCTCGCGTCCCCCGGCGAATCCAAATCCGAGGAGACGATCAAGCAGTGGCAGAAAGCCTGCGATGACGTCGGCATCGTGCTGATCGTACCGACGCCGAAAGATGCCGACCACTGGGAGCGGACGGATGGTGAATACCTGCACCGCGTTTTGGAACGTGTCATCGCGCAGTACAAAATTGATCCGCACCGCGTCATCATCGGCGGACAAGGCAACGCTGGCTCGATCGCGTGGCCGCTCGCCTTTGCCAGTCGGGAATTCGTGCGTGGCATCGCCGCCAGCGACTCGCCGCTGCCGCGTCAGATCAAAGTTCCGCAGAACGATCCTGCCGAGCGCCTTGCGGTCTTTGCGGCAATTCCTGCCAAGAAAGAAGCCGCCGCCGTTCAGAACCTGGGCCTGAAAAAGGTCGTCGATGCCG
This sequence comes from Lacipirellulaceae bacterium, assembly GCA_036271295.1. Lineage (GTDB taxonomy): Bacteria > Planctomycetota > Planctomycetia > Pirellulales > Lacipirellulaceae > JABDGM01. Next base: position 17,357 of record DATBAY010000523.1, read on the forward strand.
GCTACAACGTGACGACTGTCACCACCTCAACGACCACGGGCCACCTCTCCGACGCAGAACGCGAAGATCTGGCCCGTTGGATTGATACGTTGGATCGATTCTAGAGCGTTTTTCAAATTCTCGTGCCGGGTGGCTGGGGCAACGCCCCAGAGGATTGCGAAGAACTAGGGCGTTGCCCTAGGCACCCTTCGGAACACGGTTGCAAAAAATGCTCTAGTTCTAACGGAGACGGCGCCGACCGCACGCTCCGCCAAGGACTACCGCGGCAAGCACGAAGGTCATCGATGCCGGCTCTGGCACATTCGGACTCGGAGCGCCAGAAATAAGAGCCGAAGCGTCTGCCTTAAATGGTTGTAGCACCAGAATGCCGCCGGGCCCTGTCACCGTGCTAAAGCCGTTACCACCATTCACCGTCGCCAGGTTCATCGAAACCGATACGGTCCCAGGCACAATGAGCGGCTGCAAAGTGCCGCCCGTGATGGCGCCTAAGGTGGTCGTGAACAGGCTCCCCGTACCTGGAGGTGTCGTCACGCCGGCCAGCGTCGCGGTAGCGACGGTCCCACTTAGTAGCAAGGTATTGTTTGAACCGTACAGATTAAAATTCCCGCCGTGGAAGCCCTGAATTACCAGTCCGAGGGAAAAAGCTGCGCCAGCCGGATCGGCTTGCAAGCCGCTGAGACTGAACGACGCGGGCGGTGAACCACTAACATCGGCGAACAGCGGATCCAGAAAGCCCGTGTATTCGATGGCGGTGTTCTGATCGCCGGGAGTGGTCGGATCGTTATCGGTATCCGTCGACAGCGTACCGCCAGCATTCATTTGGAGATCAGGACCAACGCCGCCCAGATTGAGCTTAATAATTGTTGCGGCCTGCGAAAGGCAGGAAAAAGAAGCAACGAGCGCGCAGAGCGCCCCTTTAAGGAAAACCATCCGATGTTTCATCAACATTAGTTCTTACTCCGCAAAAACCAACACTGCCCCAAGAGGCCAATCGTAAATCAGCAAAATCACGGATATTGGACCCAAATTCCGCTTAGCTGGATTGTACTAAAAAACCAGGACCAGTCAACGAATTCAGCCGTTCAAATTTAGTAAACCGGTCGCTCTTTTCTTACGACATTTCGCCACAACTTCGCTTGATTTCTTGGCAATTTCACGCATTTTTCGGAAGCAACCGTTCAGTTTAATGTGCTCAGAAAATGGCCCCTTCTGCGAGCACCGCTAGCGCATATGCAGCTGCAGACTGGCTAACCGCCATCCCCGCCTGATCCGCCAAACTCGCGATCGGGCTACCCGGTATCTCTTCGGCCGCAACGGCGCGCGCCAAAAACTCGCCCTCCCCCGCGATTACAATGCCCGGCTGCGCCGCCTGGAGCCTACCCGCCACGCGTCTGCACGCTTTTGCTAACTGCGATTGCTGCGATGCACGAACGAATGCCGCCATTTGATTCACTTCCTCTTCGCTCAACGTGATCACATCCGCGCATACCTGACGGGCCAGCCTCTCGCGGGAAAGTGCGGCGGTCAGCGGCCGACCATCAGCCGTCCACCCTGCTAATGGATCTTCCCGCCAGTCCCCCAACAAAACGTAGGCGTCGGCTGTCGTCGCGAACAATTCGGCCGCTACCGGGCACAGTTCGCCACGAAGCGGCAGCGATTGCGCGAGCGCGCAAATGGGCGTGCGTCCGACTCCAGAGTAAACCAACTCGCCAGCGAGTAAGCGTTCCGTGTCCGTTCGACCCTGCGCCGCTACCTGGCGATTCACAATCGGAATGATATCCGTCGTTGTCGAACCAACGTCGATGAGGAGCGCGTCCGTGCCCGTTACGTAGCGACAGGCCAACTCGGCGATTGCGCGCCAGTTACTGGCGGCCGCGAGCAACGGTGTCTCCAACGCGGCGGATATACTTGCGAATCTTCCGTCGGTCAAATAAACGGCAACCTTCCGTTCAGCCACGATCTCGCATACCGAAGCCAAGATCCTCGAGACGCCTTCTGATTTCGAGCGATAACAATCGCAAAGTTCGCCCGTCATGGTCACGGCCAGCCGGTCGAATGCCGGCGCTAGCATGACAAGTTCCGCGAGCGCCGCGGTCAAACCGCTGGGGTTTCGCCAAAGGGCGAACGGCATCGAGCACGCCCAGCCAGTTTCGTTGGCAACCTTGAGATTGGCGCCGCCGATGTCGAGACCTAGCCAGCTCATCGCAAGTAACTCACATGGCCTGTGGAGTCGAACTCGAGTGGCCGATCGCCATACTCAATCGCGGCGGATTCTCCGCGAGCCACGTTCAGCATAGCCTCTGCCAAATTCGATCGCGCCGCCGCGCGCAGGCCTACGTAAGATGTCGTCAGCCGCGGATTCACCTCGATCACAAAATCTTCGCTGCCTTCTGGCTCTCGCCCAAGTAGGAGATCGATGCCCACGTAACCAACCGTTGCCGGAAGCGCCGCAATCGACTTTGCGCCGAGCGTTTGTGCCCGCTCGGCCAGTCCGGCAGGCAGTGGCAATTCGCCACCCAGATATCGAAATCGGCCGTCGTCTGAAATCCGCTGCTTACAAGGCATCAAACCGAAATTCCCGGCCGGTCCGCACAGCGTTCCGACACTCGCCGCCATGCCCGGAATGAATCGCTCCAATCGACGTTGCCACGCATAAGCGGGCGGTGCATCGTGGGCATCGCGTACGAAATATGTGTCTTGCGAACCGGCGCCGTCGATCGGCTTCAACACGGCCGGGTAGGGAAAGTCACCAGGCAATGGTTCGTCGGATTCGAGGACTCGTCCTTCCGGAACGGGCACTCCAGCCTTTCGCAACGACTCGCAGGTTCGCTGTTTATCCGCCGCGATGCGAATAAATTCCGGTGAGGGCGACAACAACTTGCCGCCGGCGGCGATCACTCGCCGTGCGAGTTTCCACAGAATACCATCCAGTTCGGGGGCGATGAGAATCGTGACATCCGCCTCGGCGGCGACCCGATCGATTTCCTCGTCGTGCGCGAAACGGCTTAGCACCTCCACCATTTCGCAATTGCCAAGCGTGAGTTGCACGAACCTAGGATCGCGCAGCGCGATCACGCGACAATTTGGGATGCGCTGCAAGTCGCCGACGAGTGCGCCGATCATCGCCGCGCCTTCTCGCGCGAGCGTAGAGGGCATCGGGCCCGGCTCCTCGACCAGACCGCCGCCCGTCGCCCATTCGTAGACAAATACTTTCATGCGGCTTCGGTGAGTTCAAGAAAGGATTGCGCTCCGCCCGTTTCAATCCGCAATCGACAATCCGAAATCCGCAATTGCTAAAAAATCCCCAGCTGATCGCGTGCGTCTTCCGTCATGCGGTCCGGGGTCCAAGGCGGCTCCATGACAAGTTTCACATCTACTTCGGAAACGCCATCTAG
>DATBAY010000524.1:0-7194 GCA_036271295.1 Lacipirellulaceae bacterium
CCGTTGGTTTGTGGGCGGCCTTCGCAGGGCCGCTGCGTTGGGTCGATATCAGCGGCGGTCCCGCTCTCTACGGCAAAACGATGAGCAATGTGCTGCCCACGCTCAGCAATGCGACCGAAATTTCGCACAGCATGCGGCAGATGATGGAGAACGACGACAAGGGAATCGTCAACGGTCGTGGCTTCTATCTGTATACACCGGAAGAGGCCCACGCCTGGGAAGAACGTTTCCGACGCAGCGTCTGGCAGGTGTGGCACTGGGCTGATGAACTCGCGCGGGAGAAAAACTCATGACGGCCCGCTACCGCGCATTGGTCATCGGCGCCGGCTCGATTGGCGAGCGCCACATCCGCTGCTTTCTCGCGACCGAGCGCGCAGATGTCGCGATTTGTGAACCAAACGCGACCATTCGCAACGTGATCCGAGAGCGCTACGGCACCTTGCAGTCATTCGAATGCTTAGACGATGCGCTTTCCGAGTCATTCGACCTTGCCATTGTTGCCACACCTGCGCCTCTGCACATACTACAAGCGCGTTTGCTTGTCGAAAAAGGAATTCGCCCGCTTGTCGAAAAGCCGCTCAGCTTGAACTTGGATGGGATTGTGGAACTCGACAGGGCGGCGAGCCGCCGCCGCCTGGTCGCTGGCGTTGCCTATCCCTACCGTGCGCATCCAGCCCTTGCCGCAATGCGAGACGCAATTGCCTCGAGCCGGTTTGGGCAGACGCTCGAAGTCATCGCAGTCGCAGGACAGCACTTTCCTACCTACCGACCCGCTTATCGCGATATTTACTATCGCGATCGAGCCACCGGCGGCGGAGCCATTCAAGACGCGCTTACGCATCTGATCAACGCAGTCGAATGGGTTGTCGGACCTACGACGAGCGTCGTGGCTGATGCGGCGCATTTGCGTCTAGAAGGTGTCACCGTGGAAGACACTGTGCACGTGCTCGCTCGCAACACCGAGGTAGCTACCAGCTATGCCCTCAATCAACATCAGCCCGCAAATGAATTGACTGTCACCGTGATTTGCGAGCGTGGACAAGCGCGATTTGAAGCGCATCGCGCAAAATGGTCATGGATCACTGACGTAGACGGTGACTGGCGCGATGCAGGCTTCACCCTCGACCGAGATACTTTATTTCGACGACAAGCCGAAGCATTTCTCGATGCTATTGAGGCGCGGCAATCTCCGCTGTGTTCAATTAACGAAGGTGCTGCAACAGTAAAAACCGTTCTCGCCATTTTGGCTTCGCTTGAATCGAGACGATGGGAACAAATCCGAGCGGCCGGCCCCGAGCTTGCACAAACCAAATCATGAGTCACAAGACCGTTGCAGAGTTGTTCGATCTTACGGGAAAGGTAGCCCTGGTCACCGGCGCGAGCGGCCACCTTGGGCGTGAGCTAGCGATCGGCGTCGCAGAAGCGGGCGCCAGCGTTGTCGTCGCCAGTCGCTCGGCCGGACGTGGTGCGGAGATCGCAAGTTCGCTGCCAGTGATCGCAGATGCAAAGCACATTGCCGTCACTCTCGACCATCTCGATTCCGCTTCGATCGCATCTGGATTCGCGGATACAGTGAACCGGGCAGGTCGGATCGACATTCTTGTCAACAACGGTCATCAAGCGACAACCAAAACCTGGGTGAATACGACGGCCGAAGAGTTCACTGCCCAGCTTGCGAACGCCACCGGTTATTTCGAGCTGGCAAAAGCCATGCGTGATCACGCGGTTGAACGTCACGCGAAAGCCAGCATTATTCTGTTGGGCTCAACGTATGGAATCGTTAGTTCGGTGCCTCAAATGTACGAAGGCATCGGCCCAGCCAACCCGGTTGCCTACCAAGTTCTGAAGGGCGGCATCATTCAAATGACCCGGCATTTGGCCGTGCATTGGGCACACGACGGCATCCGAGTGAATGCCATCAGCCCGGGACCCTTCCCCGAGCGCGATCGCGCCCCGGCCGAACTTTGCCGTCGTTTGGCCGAACGCACCCCTTTGGGAAGGCTGGGAAATGCCGATGAACTAAAGGGAGCAGTGGTATTTCTAGCATCGGATGCCAGCTCCTACGTCACAGGTCACAACCTGGTCGTCGATGGCGGCTGGACAGCCTGGTAACTCCACGGACGTTCCAATCCAGCCGAAGTCGGAATGTCCACCGCCATGTTTTGATCCTTGTGGACGATATTTATTGCCATCGTTGCGGGAATTTCGATGGGTCCCTCGGTCTAGAAAATTACAATACAACATGTCCGTATATGCTGTTTGGTCTCCGGACCCATTTGGCGATTTAATATCGCCAGGAATTACAGGTTTTTATGAGAGACCCAGCAGTTACGCCTCTCACAACAGACACCGAATCCGGCAAAAAGCACGCCCAATTACGGGCGATGCTCGAGTCCGAAATCACAAGCGGCGCTTACCCCCCCGGTAAGTTCTTGCCATCCGAGCCCGAACTGGCTCGCCGCTTTGCGATCTCGCGAAGTACCGTGCGCCAGGCACTTTTTGCCTTGGATCAGAATGGCTTTGTTGAACGGCTGCCGGGGAAGGGCACCGTTGTTCGCGAGCGCGGCGGCGGTTCGCAACCGGCGCAACTTGCCGCGTTCGCCCTGGTGCTGCCGGAAATTCAATCGGGCTACTATCCGGCCTTAGTCGATGCATTCGCGTCGGCTGCCAATGAGCTTCATTATCAGATATTGGTTTGCACGACAGGCAACGAGATCAGCAAGCAGGGGGACATCATCCTGCAGCTAATAGATAAACGGGTGGCCGGCGTCGCACTCGTGCCACCGACGGTTGGCCTTACTCCTGACTACCATTTCCGCCAATTGCAAGCCCAAGGCATCCCGATCGTCATGCTGCATCGATCGGTGCAAGGCGTATCTGCGCCGCTGATCGCCATGCCTTTCGAAGAGGTGATGATCAAAGCGGCCGAATTGCTGGTAAGTCGCGGCCATCGGCGGGTTGCATTCCTGGCGAGCCATCGCAGCGAAGCGGTCGATCGATACGAACGAGCGCTCGCGCTAGAATTGCGCCGAGCTGGGTCTGATTTGCCGCCGGAGTTAGTGAAAATTGGCAGCTCGACGACGAGTGCAGTCGGCAAATCGCGCACCCATGAGATTGAGGTCGCACTCGAACAACTCTTTTTGCTGCCGGACGACGATCGCCCGACGGCGATCATCGACCCTTGGGATTCCGATATGGAAGCCGGTTTCTTCGCGCTCACGCGCGCAGGCATCGAAGCTCCGAAGCACGTTTCGCTGGTTAGCTTCGGCGGCGCAAGCCGCATGAGCGCTCTCACCAAGCGGCTAACGGCCGTCACTGTCGATGAACCGATGACCGCGAGGCTAACAGCCCGCTTGCTGAGTGAAATGTTACGTGGCGAACGGCCAATCACGGATTCAACCCCGTTTTCAGTGCCGCTCGGATGTCATTTAGGAGAAACAATTTCTGCACCGCCAGATTCGGTGCCGCGATGGGCTCGACGGAGTTGAGGCGAAGGGGCTGTTCCCGAACCCGCGACGATCAGCTATGTGGCGCTAGCGTGCGCAATTGCGGGCCTCAATTATCGGCCCCGTCGTATGTGTTAATTGTCGTGCGAATTCGCTCGCGGATTTCCATTCTCATGTTGTGCGCGTCGCTCGTTTGGAATCAGGCTGCCGCGGCGCTTGTGCCGAGCGGCTCGCGGATCGAGTCGGACCCCAAAATCTGGGGATGCCGCGCCGCACAACGCATTTACAGATCTAACGTATTTCGGTAGCGCGTTTGTCGCGAGGTTTCGCGAAATCAATCAGCATGCTGTTCCCCCGGTGGGACAGCCGCGCGGCGTCGTTCGCTCATGCGTTCAACGGACGGTCCCGATTGAAGCAGCGTCGCGACATTTAGTCTCGGCGCGAAAGATCACGACCTTCGCGACTCGAAGCTCAAATAAAGCCGCAAGCGCAGGAGCCTATTTCGGCCGAGAAATGGCAGGCCCCACGTTGGCAATCACTCCGCAGCGATTCGCATGCTGTAGAACGACCGCCAAACAAACACTAACGCGACGACGAATAGAACGCCGGCCCAAATTAGTCGCCAGGTTGGATCGATCTCGATCGCCAACTCAACTGCCAGCAACCCGAACAGTGTGGTGAATTTGATAATCGGATTGAGCGCCACCGAGGACGTGTCTTTAAACGGATCGCCGACCGTGTCGCCCACCACGGTGGCCGCATGTAGAGGGGTGCCTTTTTCTCGTAAGTTTACCTCTACGATTTTCTTCGCATTGTCCCAGGCACCGCCGGCATTGGCCATGAAAATCGCTTGGTACAAGCCGAAAATTGCAATCGAAATCAAGTAGCCGATGAAGAAGTACTCGTTCAAGCAGGCAAAGGCCAGTGTGATGAAAAACACAGCAAGGAAGATATTGAACATGCCGCGTTGAGCGTACTTGGTGCAGATCGCAACGACGCGCTTACTGTCTTCGATCGAAGCGCTCTTCGCCGCACTATCGAGGTGAATATTCGCCTTGATGAATTCGACCGCCCGGTAAGCGCCGGTCACCACGGCCTGGATTGAAGCGCCTGTGAACCAATAGATTATGGCGCCGCCGGTAATCAGACCCAAGAGGAACGGCGGATATAGGAGCGACAAATTAATTTTCGCGGCTTCATTCGACATGCCGTCGGTGAGCATCATGATGATCGAGAAAATCAACGTTGTTGCGCCGACGACCGCCGTGCCGATAAGAACCGGCTTCGCGGTGGCTTTGAATGTATTCCCCGCCCCGTCATTTTCTTCCAGGAAGTGCTTCCCTTTTTCAAAGTCGGGATCAAATCCGAATTCGTCTTTTACCTCTCGGCGAGCGTTCGGCTGAGTCGCAATCGTCGAAAGCTCAAACACTGATTGGGCGTTATCCGCCACAGGGCCGTAAGAATCGACGGCGATCGTCACAGGCCCCATGCCGAGGAAACCAAACGCCACGAGGCCGAACGCAAAGACCGAAGGGGCGATCATCAAATGTCCTAGCGACCCGCCCCAGACAGCGACGCCATAGGCGACGCCCATCAGCGCGGCGATGACCAGGCCCATCCAAAATGCGCTAAAATTCCCGGCCGTGAGGCCGGAGAGAATATTGAGCGATGCACCGCCCTCGCGCGAGCAGGCCACGACCTCTTTCACGTGAGAAGAGTTCGTCGAAGTAAAAATCTTAACGAGCTCGGGTATGATTGCCCCAGCTAATGTGCCACAAGTGATGATCGTGGCAAGCTTCCACCATAGCGTCCCGTCTCCCAATTCGCGAATCAGCAGCACCGACGCAATGTAAGTCATCGCGACTGAAATAAGCGAGGTCAACCAAACGAGCGATGTAAGAGGCTTCTCATAATCCATCACGTCTGCTTGTTCGTATTTAGCCTTGGCAATCCGTTCGTTGATTGCATAAGCCACCACGCTGGTGATGACCATCAAAACACGCATCACGAAGATCCATACCAGCAATTTGACTTGATCAGGCGCGGCAGCGGCCTGGGCGGCAGCGCGTTGGCCTTCCGTCGCGGTCTTCATCGTTACGCCGCTCGGCAAATAAAGCGGCGTAATCGCGAGCATAATGAACACAATCAACGCCACGCCGGTGACGCCGTACGTTTCGAAGCCATCGGCGGTTGGACCCACCGAGTCGCCCGCGTTGTCGCCAGTGCAGTCGGCGATGACGCCAGGATTTCGAGCGTCGTCTTCATCGATATTGAAGACGATTTTCATGAGGTCGGCGCCGATATCGGCGATTTTTGTGAAAATGCCACCGGCAATGCGCAGCGCGGCGGCCCCGAGCGATTCGCCAATCGCGAACCCAATGAAACACGGTCCCGCGTAATCCCGCGGAACAAACAACAGAATTGCGAGCATGATCGCGAGTTCGACGCTAATCAGCAGCGTGCCGATACTGATGCCCGCTTGCAACGGAATCGCATAGACCGGATACGGCTTGCCCCGCAGACTGGCAAAAGCCGCACGCGAGTTGGCATAGGTGTTGATTCGGATCCCGAACCACGCCACGCCATAGCTGCCCGCGATGCCAATCAGGCTAAACCCCACAATCGTCGCAACGCGGTCGGCGGGAAAATTTTTCAGCCAACCGAAATAGATCACCATCACCGCGCCGATGAACAGCTCGAGCAACAGGATGAATTTGCCCTGCGTAATGAGGTATGTCTTGCAAGTTTCGTAGATCAACTCGGAGATCTCGCGCATCGAGCGATGCACGGGCAGGTTGCGAAGCTTCACGAACATCACGAGCCCAAACGCAACGCCGATGAACGCAACCACCAAGCCCATCATGAGAAGCGATCGACCGCTCACGCCACCCAGAAATGAAATGCTACCCATATCGGGAAGGACGAGGTCCGCTTCGCTGGCCATTGCGCTTGAGACGCCGAACAAAAGCATGAGCGCCGCAGCGCTGGCCTGAATGAGAGAACGCTTCACGATGCGACCGACCTCCACAAACGAAAAACTATAGCGGCAGGATCAGCGGGGCGATTGAAGTTCCCAAGGGGCCGAAGCTCGCACCGCGATTGCCTGAATGCACCCGCCGCAACCCATTAGAACCGGCCGTTTTAGGAACGTCCGGGACTGCGGCCGGTGGGTGGATAGACAACTGTAGCACACCCATAGGCAGGCCGACTACCGCCAATTTCCCACTGCAAAGCCTGTTTTAGGGCGACAAAGCGGTAGGCGCAGAAAATCAATAGGTCGCTTGCGCTAAACGTTGTATTCCATCCGCTCCGCAGCGAGAAACCTGTGCTAAAGATTCGCCCCAGTATTGGATGACCAAGCCAAGATTCGCATTACGCTCAATCTGCTCCAGTGCGAGCAAGCAGGTGTCGAGCTGCGAGACTGCAGTCATCGTTGCGCCGGCCTGCGATTGGCGCAGTTCCGCACGATAAAACTCCACAGCAAAACCAATAACCGTCCGCAAACGCTCTCGGCGTTGCGCTGCCTCTTTGCCCGCCTCGTCGACGCAAGATTGAACCGATCGGTGCAGCCGAACGCCGTCCAATCTGGCGGAGCGTAGCGCCGTAAACAATTGGGTCCGAAACTCCCACAGGCTGCCGTCGGCAAGCTGCTTGGCGCGTTCCAAACTGCCCTCGCTCAGGCCGGCGATTTGCTCCGCAAAGTCGCGATCTGAAACGACACCGGTGGCAATCAGTAGGTCCGCCACCA